>JBLHNE010000001.1:0-26735 GCA_047619265.1 Rickettsiales bacterium
AAAAACAGTTAGCTGCTGATTTATATCAACATCGTTTTCAAACTAGAGAGGCTGATTTAGTTACTATCTCGATGAAGAATATTGGTAAATCCGAAAATCCTAATGATTTCGAATTAAATGGTTTTTTTGAAAAACATAAAAATCAATTTGATTTACCTGAATTACGCAAAGTTTCATATATTGTTTTTGGAGATAATTATTTGAAACCATCAATAAAAATTAGCGATGATGAAGTTGCTTTGGAATATGAATCCAACAAAGATGAATATACAACTCCGGAAACCGCTGATTTTTATCAAATATTATTTTCTGATGAATCGGAAGCTAAAAATTTCTATCAAGAATTAAAAGATCAAACCGAAGTTTTGGATGCCAATAAGGCGGAAATTTTCATTAAGCTAGCAAGTTCTAAAGGTAAGGATAGATCATCTATTAATCTTGATAAAATTAGCAAGAAATTATTGCCAAAAGAAGTTGCTAATCCAGCATTTGACTTAAGCAAAGGTCAATTTAGTGAAGTTATTGAAAGCCAAATTGGTTTTCATGTGTTTTACTTAGTTAATAAAAATCCAGCATCTTTGTCGCCTTTTAGAGAAGTTAGAGATGAAATTAAAAAACGATTACTGGCTCAAAAAGAAGAAAATCAAGTTCAGAATGGTTTAAGAAACATTTCAAACGAAATTCTAGCTACAAATTCATTAGAAAAAGTTTCACAAACTTTAAAAATGTCTATCGATAAGTCTTTGCCTAAATTTGCAATAAATGGCCTAGATTCAAGGCAAAAACCAATTTCTGATTTACAAGACCTAACTGATTTTGCTAAAAACTCTTTTGATCTTGAGCAAGGTAAAGTTTCTAAAATATTTGCATCCAAAAATGGTAAATATTACATAATTTTAGTTGAAAAAATTGATCAAAAAAGACAAAGAAGTCTTGATGAAGTAAGGGTTGCCGTAACGGACATGTGGATTAAGCAAGTGAAGCAGGAAAAAATGACTGATTTCGCTAATAAAATAAGTCAAGAAATCAATAAGGAGGGTAGCAATCTTTTGAAGATTATTGCTAAAAACGGTTTAAGAATTGAAAAAAATCAACAATTTCCTAGATTTTATTTAATCGATTCTGGGAACGGCAAAAAAATTCCTTATGCCAATGAGTTGCTGAATGAGATTTTTGCTTTAAAAATAAATCAAGCTACAAATCCGATTAAGTCAGGTAAAGATAAAGTTGTGATTGCTGTTTTGCGTTCCATTCAGAGCCCTGAAAAAAATGAATTGGAAACTGAATCTATTGCTAGCGACATGACTAATGATTTAAGAAATGATATTCTCACCAGCTTTAATCAATATGTTCAAAATAAGTTTCCGGTTGAAGTTAATGAAAAATTAATGCCGACCGAAGATAATAAATCTAGCGATGACAAATAATAGCAGTTCCAATCATGCTTTGGCTTCGCCAGCGCTTGAAAATCAAGGATTTTCAAGATACCATTTACCATCTGAAAATGGTAAATGTTATAATCCTAAGGACAATAAGGTTTTTTCTAAACAAATTTCTGCTGACCTTCTTACTCCTGTATTGGCTTTGATTAAAATTCAAAGCCATTTCCCTTCTCACCATTTTTTATTTGAGTCAGTCGAAAAGGCTAATAATCGTGGGCGCTATTCAGTTATTGGTGTTTTGCCAGATTTAGTCTGGAAATGTGAAAATAATATCGCTTACGTAAATTCTAGTTTCGAAAAAAATCCTGAAGATTTTGAAGAAATAAAAACTCACCCAATTTCCTCCTTAAGAAACCTAATTAATGAATCCCAAATTGAAGGTGATTGCCCAGTTTTATCCTCGGGAATTTTTGGCTATATGGGTTATGACATGGCTCGTCTTATGGAAAAATTGCCAGATAATAATTTAAGTGATGAAATTAAAATTCCTGATTCAATATTTATCAGGCCTCAAATTTTAATTGTTTTTGATGGCTTGTTTGACGTTGTCAATATCTACGCCCCGACTTACCAAGGTGCTGAAAATAATTCTGAAGAAAATATTAATAAGGTTGTTCAAATTTTAAATGATTCTACCGAGCTTCCCCAAGTAAAAAAACTTGGTGAAATTTTGGAATTTAATTCAAATTTCAGCGAAGAAGAATATTGTAGCACTGTTAAAAAAGCGCAAAAATACATTGAGTCTGGAGACATTTTTCAGGTTCTTCCTTCTCAAAGATTTTCTAGTAATTTTGCTAATGAAAATGCTCTGCATTTCTATCGTTCTTTGCGACGAATCAATCCTTCTCCATTTTTATTCTACGTTAAATTTGATGATTTTTGCTTAACAGGATCAAGTCCGGAAATTATGGTGGCGGTTAAGAATCAAAAAATGACTGTGCGCCCACTGGCTGGAACTAGAAAAAGAGGCGTAAATGAAGTTGAGGATAAAAAAATTGCTGTAGAATTGTTAAATGACGAAAAAGAAGTTGCGGAACATTTAATGCTAATCGATCTAGGAAGACACGATGTAGGAAGAGTTTGTAAAGCTGGAAGTGTTAAATTAACTGAGAATATGATTGTTGAGAATTATTCGCACGTCATGCATATTAGTTCTAATGTAGAAGGAATTTTAGATGAAAAATATGATGCTCTAGATGCTTTAATTAGTGGATTTCCTGCCGGGACAGTTAGTGGCGCTCCAAAAATACGCGCTATGGAAATTATTGAAGAACTCGAAAAATGCAAAAGAGGTTTTTACGCTGGATGTGTAGGCTATTTTGCGGGAAATGGCGATATGGAAACTTGCATAACTCTTCGCTCCGCCTTAATTAAAAATAATAAAATTCACCTTCAATCTGGAGCTGGGGTTGTTTTTGACTCTGTTCCTGAATCTGAATATCAAGAATGTTTAAATAAGGCAGCCGCTTTGATTAAGGCAGCTGAAAAGGTTTTTGATTCTTAGGATCTGCTCTTTTTTTCTAAATTTTTTCAAAATATTCCCGATATTTATCAAAAATTTAGACAAAAATCGCTAAAAATTTTCTAAAAAACTGGGGCAAAATGAAATCGGAGTAGAACTTAGATAATTTTTCTTAATTCTTTCAGAAAAACTTTGTGGCTTGTAAAATTAAGCAGAGAATTTTCTTTCTTAGAAGATTCAGATTCAAAAATTTCCTGTGGAATTGAATTTCTTTCACCATATAAAATTGGCCGACACCCAGAATTGATCGCGCACCAAATATCGGTCATAGTGTCGCCAACAAACCATACTAAATCTTTTTGTGGATCGATATTAGATCCTTTTAAAACAAGATCTACTGGCGCTTTGTGAGGTTTATCGAAAGCGGCATCTCCTGCTCCAACTATCGAAAAAAACTTATTATCTATTTTTAAATGACTAGCTTCAATTCTCAAAGCTTCACCTGTTTTGTTGCTAACGACAAATAGCAAAATATTTTTATTATAAAGAAAATCAATCAAATCGACAGCTTCGGGCAAAAATTTTACTTTTTGCAGATGTTGTGATCGATAGCTTTTTTTAAAAAACTCTCTTGCTTCTTGCCAAACATCTCCAAACAATTCTGGAAAAAGATCGTCGGCAGATTTATGGATTCCTTTTTTTACTGCTTCTTCACTCCATAAATCTTTACCCATTTTTCCATGGTTTTATTGAGAGCAAAATGAATAACTGACCAGCTATCCACTAAAGTGTTGTCCCAATCAAAGATTATTGCTTTTGGAAAATTATTCATTGTGTAGAATTTTTGTAAAAAAAATATTGTTAAGGATTAATTATCAAGAGCTTAATGTTTATTTACTGATTTTCTGAAATGACGTAAAAATAATATAGACATTTTAATCGCTACCAAATAATGTCGCGGCCTTACTGCTCATCAATAATGTTACAATCAACATAAAAATATGCCAATTGAAATTCTAATGCCTGCACTTTCACCAACAATGAAAGAGGGAAATCTCGCGAAATGGATTAAAAAAGAGGGTGACAAAATTAAATCTGGAGATGTTATCGCTGAAATTGAAACAGATAAAGCAACAATGGAAGTTGAAGCTGCTGATGAAGGAACTTTAGGTAAAATTTTGGTTGCAGAAGGAACTGAAAATGTTCCAGTAAATGATTTGATCGCTTTGATTTTGGAAGAAGGTGAAGATAAATCGGCTCTTGATTCCTATCAGGCTGAATCTTCTAAAAAAGCCCCAGAAGCAAAAGTAGAATCTCAGCCAGAAGAAAAGAAGGAAGAGTCAAAATCTCCCATATCTCAAATTAATACTCCTCAAATTAGCAATAGTAGAATTGCAGCAAGCCCTCTTGCTAAAAGAATTGCAGCGGATAAAAATATTAATTTAAATAATATTTCAGGTTCAGGGCCCAGAGGAAGAATTGTTAAAGACGATGTGTTAAATGCTAAATCTTCAGGAAGAATTGCTGGCGCTATTAGTCGCAATCCAGAAGAATTTTCTTTATCAAAAAATAGCAATGTTAGAAAAGTTATTGCACGTCGCTTGCTTGAGTCTAAACAAACTGTTCCGCATTTCTATTTGAGTTCAGATTTGAACATCGACAAATTGATGGAAGTTAGAAAAGCACTCAATGAACTTGCCAATCTTAACGATGCTGGCAAACCAGAATATAAAATTTCAGTCAATGATCTTGTTATTAAAGCGGTTGCTCTGGCTCTAAAAGCAGTTCCGGCGGCCAATAGCTCTTGGACTGACGATTCTATATTGCTTTACAATAATGTTGATGTTTCAGTTGCAGTTGCGGTTGATGGAGGTTTAATTACGCCAATAATTCGTAATGCTGATCAAAAATCACTTCAAGAAATTTCTTCTGAAATGAAAATTTTGGCTAAAAAGGCTAAAGATGGCAAGCTACAGCCAGAAGAATTTCAAGGTGGTGGATTTAGTATTTCTAACCTTGGAATGTATGGAATTGACAGCTTTCAAGCTATCGTTAACCCGCCTCAAAGCTGTATTTTAGCGGTTGGAGCTGGAATTCAAAAGCCTATTGTTTGTGATGGAGATTTTGCTATCGCTTCAATCATGAATGTTACTTTGTCATCTGATCATCGTTCGGTCGATGGAGCTGTTGGCGCTGAATTTTTGAATTCATTGAAGAAATTCATTGAAAATCCAATTGCGATGATAGTTTCTTAATCTTCCTTTTTTAAATATTAATAATTTTACTAATGACTAAGACTTTTGAGTTTATCCTAATTTTATTTCTTACAATCTTTTCTTTTGCTCTGGGAGTTAAATATTCTCCAGCAGTTATGGAAAAAGTGGGCTGGATGTTTGAAAACAATGACGAAACTCCTTTGCCAGATTTAACTAATACGCAAAATCCTGAAATGGATATGTCATATGACATAAATATAAATAATTATGCTGGTGAAGAAGCTGTTGATTCTTCAATAGAGGTTTTGGATGAAATTCCGTCAGAAGAAGTATCTGCGGAAGAGATTTTGATAGAAGTTCCGGTGGAGGATGTTCTTGTAGAAGAGATTATTGACGTTCCTGCTATGCCTTATGATATTATCAATTAATTTGATAAAAATTTAAAAGTAGCAAAAGCCTGTAAATAAAGAATTTTTAGCAAAAAATTGCTAAAGTTTTTTTATTTACAGGTTTTTTATTTACAGGATTTTTTATTGATCTTCCTGGATTCTTTGGCTTAAAGTAGCCATAATAAAACCATCTAAATCGCCATCTAAAACTGATTGATAATTTCCTACCTCGTAGCCAGTTCGTAGATCTTTGACCATTTGGTAAGGCTGCATTACATAAGAGCGTATTTGATGACCCCAACCATTATCTGTTTTTCCGGCATTAATTTTTGACTGTTCTTCCTCTCTTTTTCTAATTTCTGCCTCGTACATCCTTGATTTTAACATTTTCATTGCTTCTGCTCGGTTTTTTATTTGAGAACGATCTGTTTGGCAGCCAACTACAATATTAGTGGGAAGATGGGTGATACGAACGGCAGAATCGGTTTTGTTGACATGTTGACCACCAGCTCCGCTGGCGCGGAAGGTGTCGATGCGTAAATCTTTGTCAATAATCTCAATATTAATACTGTCGTCAACAATTGGATAAACCCAGATGCTGGCAAAGCTGGTTTGGCGTTTTCCATTAGCATTGAAGGGAGAAATGCGTACCAAGCGATGTACGCCGCTTTCGGTTTTTGCCCAGCCATAAGCTCCGCGACCCATAACTTTTATGGTTGCGGATTTTATTCCAGCTTCATCGCCATCTAGGCAGTGAACTAATTCGGTTTTAAAATTATGTCTTTCTGCCCATCTTAAATACATTCTAAGAAGCATTGAGGCAAAATCGCAAGCATCAGAACCGCCCACTCCAGAATTGATTTCAATAAAACAATCATTTTGGTCGGCATCTCCTGAGAATAAGGCTTCAACCTTATTTTGGCCTGATTTAACTTTTAGCTGTTCAAGTGATTTTTCTACCTCAGAGATTATTTCAGAATCATTCTCATTTTCGGCAATTTCCAACAATTCAACATTGTCTTTTAATTCTTGCTTTAAAGATTCAAAGTCTTTTAGGAGGTTTTCAGCGATGCTTTTTTCTTGCATTAGCTTCCCCGCTTTTTCGTTATCTTGCCAATCTAGGGTTTCAACTTGTTTTTCTAGCTCTGCTAATTTGATTTTTAAATTAGGAACGTCAAAGACACCCCGCTATTAATTTTAAAGATTCGGTAATGTCGGAAATTAAGGATGTTATTTCTGCTTTCATTTGGAAGGATAATTATTAATAATGTTCAGATATTCTAGTTATTAGTTTTAAATATTCCACCTGCCTAAAATCAATGCAAATTAAACCTTTTCAAGCTGAAGCCTTCATCAATAATATTTTTAACAATAAAGATATTTTTGCCATCGTGCTTTACGGTCCAGAAGCTGGATTGATTCAAATTCGTGCCAAAAAAATATCCAGTCAAATTGTAGAAGATTTAAAAGATCCATTCTTAACAGTATCTTTAAATGAAAAGCAATTTGATGAAGATAAGGGATTGCTTAGTGATGAATTTAATGCGATTTCAATGCTTGGTGGCAGAAAATTAATTACCGTCGATGGCGGTAATAAAACCACTGAAAGTTTAAAAATAATTTTTGAAGCTCCAAAAATTTCCGCTAAAAAATCGGCAAAAAGAACAGATGTTGAAGAATTTAGAATCGTTGGTAATAATTTTATTTTAATTAATGCTGGAGAATTAGATAAAAGCTCATCACTTCGTAAATTTGCTGAGAGTTCTCCATATATTGCTGCAATAGCTTGTTATGAAGATGATTCTGCAACTATTATGGCGATTATTCGTGGTAAATTAAAAGAATATAATTTCACTTTTGACGGACAAATAGTGCAAATGTTAATGGATAAATTTGGCAAGAATCGTCAAATAATTTTAAATGAGATAGAAAAATTAGATTTAATGATGGGAAAGAATCGTCAGTTAACGGCGGATATTTTACAGGAAATAATTACAGATATTGCTGAAGTTTCGGCCTTTGGATTAGTGGAGGAATTTGCTAATCGCAATCCTTTGAAAGCAATTTTCTACTTAGAAAAACTCTACATTGAAAAAACTTCGCCGATAATGATTTTAAGATTTTTGGTGAATTATTTTACTAAACTGCTTTTGGTTAAAGCCAATATTAAAAATGGCAGCAATTTGGATCTTGAAATGAAAATTCAAAGTGTATTTTTTAAGCAACAACCAATCTTTAAAAAACATTTAAATATTTGGAATGAGAAAGCAATTTCGAATCTTTTGCTTAAATTACAAGAGCTTGAAATTAAATGTAAGAATAGTAATTTTGATTCTGAGCTTTTGCTGACCTCTTTTATTAATTTTGTTCTTTTGAAAAAATCCTCCTAGATTATGTTTAAAATAGATCAAACACATTTCTAATTCCACCTGGAATTATTGCTGATGCGGGGTTAATGCTAAATTTACCTTCATTGTCGTCTTTTTTGATATAATCATAGCGAACTGCAAAAATTCCGCCGCCTTCTTCACCAACAATAATACTTCCTAAAATTGGAATTCTACCGATACCAAATAATTTATTTAGGGCATATCCTGGGATAATTAATCCTTTTAAGAAAATATCATTATTGTCTAAATTAATTTCTCCTTTAGCAGTAAAGCCCATTGTGTAGCTATTGGCGATTAAAGTATTGATGTTTATTACTCCACCATTCAAGGCGAATTTTAGTTTTAGGTTGTCAAATTGAGTTTCGTTACTGTTTAAGATTTTATTTTTTAATTTAGCAAAAACATTATTTTTGTAAATTTTTTCTACCACTTCATTTTTTAGAATTGTGAAGCCGGAATTAATGTTTATTGTTCCATCTAGGCCATTATCAGTAAATTTTGCTTCAATTTCTGCATCTCCATCAACCATTTTATTGGATATGCCAAAAGCTTTTGCCAATATTGAGACATCTTCGACTCGCCCCTTTGCTGTGCTTGGTTTGTTATTTTTTGGTGCAAATATCTTAATATCAATATTTTTTGTTGAATTTAATTTGGCGACAATATGTCCCTTTTCACATTTTGAACCATCACAATTAAAATCGATATCTACATCTGATAATTTTTGATCATTTGCCAAATAAACTTCATCTAATGAAATTTTAATATTATTATGCTTAAAATTAATTAAAGATTCATCGCGATCAGGCCTTAGAATTGATCTTAAATTTACTCTTTCGCCATTTAATTTTAAAGATCGATAATCGTTAGATATTTTATAAGATGCAGCAAATTCGCTATCTGCGAAACCACGATTTTGTAAATTAAGCTCAGTGATTTTCAAAGGCTCCATTTGCAAGGAGAGATCTCCAGTAATAACTTCTTTTTCTTGATTCCAGGTAAATCTTTTTAAATATAAATTACTGTTATCAAAGGACAGAATAGTTTTTATTTTGCTGATCTCGCCAATTTTTTTGTTAAGATTTAATCTAGGAGTGTGAATTTCTGATTTCGTTAAATCGATTTCTATCGCGAAATCATTATTGCCAAATTCTTTAGTGGTTAAAACTGTTACATCAGCATTTTTAATGCTGTAATTAGTAAGATTCTCAATATTTGAAGCCACCTTAATGTAAACATCTTTCAATCTTAAATTAGGGTCGATGGGTAATTTAATCTCTAAATTTGTGTGAGAATTGCCATTAAAATATTTACTAACTCCTTTGGCAAATTGGCTTTTATAGCTAATATGTTTAAGGGAATCTTCTGCTGCGCCGTAAATATTGCCTTTAATTTCAAGCATTACTTTTGAGGAATGAAAATTTGGAATTGCTACGGTGGCAAAATTAATTTTGCTTTTTAAAACATCTCCTCTGGAAATATCAATTTGCATCTGCTTTTGATTAAAATAGGCAATTCCACCAACTTTTGATAAAGTAGGGAATTCTTTGTCATATTCCAAGCTTAAGCCGGAAAATGCCAGTTCTGATTCAATTTTTTGTAAATGGTTAGATCCATTTTTACGCCCCATAATCATTGTTGCGTAGCCATCTTGAATTACTCCATCTTGAATATGACTTAAAAACCAATCACGTATATTGTTCTGGTTTAAGAATGTTGGCCAAAGAAGTTTTAGAGAGTTGGTTGGAACATCACCGACTCTAAATTGCATCAAGGTTTTTTGTAGTTTGGAATCAAGAAAATTATTGGTTGATAAAGACATGGCAAATTTAACATCGTCAAATTTGCAATCTAAATTATCTAAGGAAAAAGTTTTAAGGTTGTTATCTAGTTTTCCTGAAGCACTAAAATCTTGTAGGTTTATTTTATCGCTGAAGAATGCTGGGTAATGAAAACTTGAAGATTTAGACGTGATATTAAAATCGACCGTTTCCAGTTTTTTTTCTGCGGTTGCCACAAAGTTAACGGTTCCATCAAAACTACCGGTAATTTGTGTTAGTGCTGATAATTTTTTATCAAAAGATGAGATAGTTAAAGGTATGAAATCTTTAAAGTTGATATTGCATTTTAGGCCATCATTTTTCTTGAATTTACAATTTGCCTCCGCCGTCAAGTCTGCTTCTTCAGGGTTGAAGCTAATGGTGTTTTCAGTCTTTAAATTGAGATAACCATCTGCGAAGAAAGTTGATATTGTCGCCTCTTTTATGGTTATGATTTTACTTCTATTTTTATTTTTGAGCTTAATTTTTCCATCAATAATTGTGAAATGCTTGATGGCAACCTGACTCTCATTTAGAGATATGAAAATTGATAATAGGTTGTGGAAATATTCTTTTTGCAACAATAATTCTTGCGCATCAATTTCTTCTTTTCCATCTTCAAGAGCTATTTGAGCTTTTCCGCTGCTATTATCAATGACAATTTTGGGTGAAATTATTCTGATTTCAGAGGGAAATATTTTGAAAAGAATTAAGTTAAAAATTGAGAATTCAGCTTCAATTTGAGGTAGAATTAAATCCTTTTTTTCGTCATTAATTAATTTTACATCATCAAATTTAATAATTATTTTGTAAAATTGGGAGAACTCGATCGAAGATTCCCCGATTTTAACATTTAAGCTTGAATGAAGGTTTTGATTAATTCTTTCTTCAATTTTATGAGTTAAAAATGGAAATGATTTAGGTTTGGAGGAAATTAAAACCAGAAAATAGATTGCTGATATCAAAACAATCAGCAATCCAGAAGAAAGAATCGCTGATAGAATTTGAAGCGCGGTATTTATTTTTGATTTTTTTGATTTTACTGCCATGGATTAATTTGCGCCTTAAGGCAATGGAAATTGGCCAATATGTTGGCCAATATCTATTGATCTTTTTTAACTACTCGATAATTAGGAACGGAAAAAATAATATTAGAATTATCATTACTATCTGAAACCTCAAGATGTAAACCTTGGCTACTCAGAACATCTGAAGAAATAGAGTTTAAAATTTGATTTTCCAAAATATCTTTTTCAATTCTAGCCTTTGGATAAATAATAAAAATTAACTGATCAAAATGATCGTTAAAGATTGCAATTTCTATGTTGCTATCCTCTTTTAACTTTAAAATCCCGCCAATTAATTTTTTAATAATTTCATTAAAAATTATTTTATTAATTTTAATATTAGGCAAATCATTATTATCTGAATAAGAGATTTTGATTTGTGATTTGAATTTATTATTTAACCCACCGATAAAATCTTGAATCAATTGTAAGGGTTCTAAAATTTCATCTTCAACGTCTATTTGATCAGAAATTGCTGATCCGCTTAAGAAATTATTAACTATGGTTTTTAGTTTTATGGAGTTGAAGTATATTTTATTGATATCGTCTAGATATTTTTTATGAGGCAATGGACCATAAATTTCATCGCGCAAGGCTTTAGAAATATTATTGATCATATCAACATATTGAAGCATTTCATTTGGTGCAATATTAGAAATTTGAGTTTTCAAATTACTGATATTTTTAGTGAAAACCTCTTTTTGCTTTTTAAGGCTGGAGGTTTTTTCCTTAATTTTGGCATCTAGCATTTCAAAATCGACCGGTTTAACGAGATAGTCGCTAGCACCCAGTTTAGATCCTTTTAAAATATCGTCTCTTTGCCCGAGCGCAGATAAGAAAATGAAGGGAATATTGCTATTATCGATTTCTTTATTGTTTCTGATTGATTCTAGAAGTTGGTGACCATCGGCAATCGGCATCATAACATCGGAAATAATTAAATCGGGTCTTTTGTCTAAAAACACTTCCAAACCTTGCTTGCCATCTTCGGCTTGAAAAATCTCAAACCCATCGCTTTCTAGAATTTCAGCAAGAGATAATCTAATTTCTGGCTCATCTTCAACTAGAAGGATTTTTATTTTGTTCATAAAATCTATTTTTGAATTTGAATTAAAGTTCTTATCTGATTTAAGGAGTTTGGAATGTATTAATCTACTTAATTTTTCTATTCAACTATTTTTGCTCCAGCAAAATTTCTCATCACTTCGCCAATTAAATCTTGGTTGGAATTGCCGCTTGAAACAGGGTTTGTATTTTCGATCGGAGTCTTTATTTCACCAGCATTTTTTGTAATAATTTGCTCCAAATTAGGAAGTTCAGCCAAATAGCACATTCTAACTATGAGCATTTCCATAGTCATTTTTTGCGAAGCGGAATTAGCCAGTTCTGCACCACCTTTTAAGAGCATTTGCCAAATGCGAATTAAATCTGCCAAACTAGCTTTATCTGCTAAATTTTTAATGTTTTCTAAAGCGGTGACTGAGAAAGAATGAGGCTTTAAATGGATAGTTTTATTTAAAATAACAATGTGAGTAATTTTTTGTAAATCAATAATCAAGCTGATTAAATCGGTTGAGTTTTCATAGAATTTTTCTACAGATTCGATTGCCAAATTAACATTTCCTTCAAGAATGCTAGTTAATAATTCGATGATTTTATTTTTATCATTCAGACCCAAAACTTCTTCTACTGAAATTGCGGTTAATTCTGGCTGATAATTATTATGCGATAGAATTCTATCGGTAATTGAAAGTGCATCTCGCACTGAACCATCGGCGCTTTCAGCAATTAAATTTAATGCCATTTCTTCGGCGCTAAAATTTTCTTTTTGTAGAATATTTTTTAAATGTAGCGCTAATTCTGTAGAATCTAATCGGCGCAAATCGAAACGCTGACAACGAGAAAGAACCGTGATGGGAACTTTGCGAATTTCTGTGGTGGCGAAGATAAATTTTATGTGTGCTGGCGGCTCTTCCAATGTTTTAAGTAGGGCATTAAAGGCACTATTTGAAAGCATGTGAACTTCATCGATAATGTAGACTTTGTATCTTCCTGCGGCTGGGGAATATTGAATTCCATCGATTAAAGCGCGAATATCGTCGACGCCAGTTTTTGAGGCGGCATCAATTTCCATAACGTCTGGATGGCTTGATTTGGAAATAGAGGTGCAATTAAAACAAACTCCGCAAGGCATTCTGGCAATTGCAGAAGATCCATCTTCGCCCAAGCAATTTAGGGCTTTGGCAATAATTCTGGCTGTGGTGGTTTTTCCAACTCCACGAATTCCAGTTAAAATGAATGAATGAGCAATTTTTTGATTATCAATGGCATTTGCTAGAGTTTGAACTAGAACTTCTTGACCAACTAACTCATCGAAATTATTAGGGCGATATTTACGAGCTAGAACTTGATAAGACATATTAATGAGTTTTGAGTAGGAGAGTTTTAGGTGGTAGAAATGAGTTGTAAGGTTCTAGTTGATTAAACTTGCAACAACTGGATTTCTTAGGAAACAAGTCGACCCGCTAAAATTTTGCCAGACTGCTTCTTTTCAGATCTGATCTATTAACCAAATCAAGCGCCCGTCTTGTTTCCCGCTCAAAATTATCAAGAGAGAAAAATTTATTGCAAGTGGTTTAGCAGGTTTTGGAATTTTTTAATCTTAGCGTGGAGATTTTAGGTTTTTAATTTGGTTTAGAACCCAGATTTGAGCTTTTTCAATATCGTTGTATCGAAAAGTTTTAACCTCGGCGTGAACCCTTTTTCTGGCGGTAATAGCCACAATCTTGGTGAAAAATCCACCCATTGAAAGTGCAGCTTTTTTAAATTTGTAATGATTATTCTCAGCAAATTTAAAATATTCGGCGCGATTTTGAGTTGAAACCCAATAAGGAAATTTTTTGGAATTGACGATAATTCCTTTTAGTTCGCCATGTTTTGAGAAATATGGATCGATGATATCGGCAATAATATTAAAATCTTCCTCGGTAAAAGGGTTTTTTACATCTAAAAAAAGAACTCCTTCTTCTGGTTCGAATTGGCAGAATAGTTTATTAGGCGTGGTTATTTCCTGAAAAATAACTTCAAGATCAGCTTCTTCCATCATTGATTTTTATTTAAGTTAAAAAATAAATCTAATTTTCCATTAATTTTCGCGCTGCCGCCAAAGATTCTTCGGTAATTTCCTCGGCTGAGAGCATTCGGGCTATTTCTTGTTCTCTGGTTTCTAAGTTTAAAGCTGCGATTGTGGTTTTAGTAATATTTTGCGTAGTGCTTTTTGAAACTTGCAGATGATGACTAGCTTTTGCGGCAATTTGCGGGTGATGAGTTACCACCAGAATTTGTGCATTGCTAGAAAGTAGTTTGAGCCTTTCGCCAACAGCATTTGCAACTGCTCCGCCAATTCCAGAATCTATTTCATCAAAAATTAAAGTTGGGGTTGATTTAACTTCTAAAAGCGCAACTTTAAGCGCCAACATGAAACGCGACAATTCTCCGCCAGAAGCAATTTTTGAAATATCGTCTAAATGGCTGTTGGCATTAGTTGCAGCGGCGAATTTAATGTTGTCGATGCCGTTTTTGTTGTAATTTTCTGGATTTAATTTTTCAATTACAACTTCGAATTTAACTGCGGCCATTTTTAAATATCTCAGCTCATTTTCAACTTTATGGGTTAGTTTAGCGCCTGCCTCAATTCTTGATTTTCTAAGTTCTTCAGCTTTTTCTAAATATTCTTTTTCTAAAATATTTTTTTGTTTGAGCAAATCTTCTGCTGCAACTTTAAAGCTCTTAACTATTGATAGTTTTTCATAGGTATTTTCCAGAAAATAAGGGAGATCGGTGGTGGCAATATTAAATTTTCTGGAGAGGCTTCTGATTAAAAATAGTCTTTCTTCGATTTCGTCTAGATCGTAGTTTCTGCCGCCAATTCCTGATATTGCCGAATTGACAATATTTTTTGCCAGATCGTTTCTGGCGGAAATTTCATCTAGAATATTAATTAATTCTTCTAGAATATTTTCCGGTGTATTCTCTTTAGAATTATCTTTGACATTATCTGAATCGCTTTCTTTTTGATTCAATAAGCTTCCTAAATTTTGATTGCGAATTAAAGCTTTACTGGCGGAAAAAATTCTGTTGTCAGCCTCGTTAACAGAGCTTAAAACTTCACTTAAAAGGTTGGTAATTTTTTCACCATTTAAAATTAATTCTCTTCTTCCTGATAAAATTTCTTCCTCTCCAGATTCAGCGTTGGCGCTTTTAAGCTCTTTAATAATATGCTCTAAATAATCTTTCTCTCTTTCATTTGCTTCGGCTTCGTCATTTAATTTTTGTAATTGTTTTTTAACATTTTCCAGCGAGCCAAAGGTTTGATTAACTTCTAAAATTAAATTTTTGTGATTGGCGTATGAGTCGAGAATGACGCGATGAAAGATTGGTTCTAGAAGGCTGCTAGCGGAATGTTGGCCGTGAATTTCAATGAGGCTGGATCCGACTTTATTGAGCAGATTAACGCCAACAGAAATATCGTTTACAAAGGCTTTGCTGCCATTTTCGGTTAATATTCTTCTTAAAATTAAGAGATTGGAATTTTCAAAATTGGAAAGCCCATTTTCGCGCAAAATTTCCTGACAGATTAAGTTGTTTGAAATGTCGAATTCTGCCACTACTAAACCTTGATTTTCTCCTTTGCGCAGCAATCTGTTGCTAGATCTGTAGCCAATTGCAAGGCCAAGGGCATCGAGCAAAATTGATTTTCCTGATCCGGTCTCGCCAGTTAAAACTGAGAAATTATTTTCTAATTTAATTTCGAGCCGATCAATTAAAACAATATTGTGAATTAAAATTGAATGAAGCACTAGATTTGCAGGTGTTTAAGGAGAAAAAATTGAAGTTTCATAAGTTACTTAATTGGTCGTCAATTATCAATATTAATCAGTCGCTGTAATATCAAATTAAAGCTATTTTTTGAAAATCCTTATTTGGCCCGATTTTCTATTCAAAAAAATTAATTTTTTTAAAAAATATTTGCCATTCCATCTTGCACAATCTTCTCATTTAAAAAGACCCCATTTTCAAAAATCTCAATTTTGCTTTGACCAGAAGTTTCGCTTGTCGATGTTAGTGGGTAAAAAATATCGCCAATAAACCTGCCAAAAATATCTACCTTGTTGGTGCGAACTACAACTTCACCTAAACTTGCCGCCAAATCTCGCAAATATCGGAAGGAATTTTGCCCTGCATCTGTTTTTATTTCTGGTGCGTCAATTTGCGCTAAGCGAATTCGCTGTTTTTTAAAAATATTAAAACCAAGATCAACATTTAAAATTAGAGTGTCGCCATCAACCACATCAAGAATTTGAGCTTGGTAGAGGTAGTTGGCTTTAGTTGGTCTTTGAATTTTTTTGGACGAAATTTCTCCACCAGAATTATTAATATTCTTAAGTTGCACTCCTAATTTTCCTGCTGACCAGCCTTCAAATTTAGCTTTTTCCTCTAAATCTAGCCGCAAAACTTCATCGTTAATGGTGATTAAATAGCGGTAATGCGACCAAGAAAGTGTGCTATTAATGGGTAAATTGGGGTATGTAAGGAAAAATTGCACTGAACGGGTTAGGGTGTTTTTGCTAATTTTCAAATCATCAGAAAGTTGATTAATGATGAGCTGTGAATAATTGGCATTTTCGCTCATTTTTTCCAAATCAATTCTTTTGCCAATTTGCCAATAGGTTTGAACTAATTGATTTTTAGCGAATGTTTCAATCTTTTCTTTTGTGGCGAAAATGAGATTTGCTAGGTCTGCAGAGAGTTTTGAATATTGGCTTGCGTTGAGAATTTGATTTTCCATTTTGAGTTGATTTAAGAATTATTTAAAAAATCCCCGCACGGGGATTTATGTAATATTAAATTTTTAATTCTACAGGTAAGAAATTAAGGAATCTTGAGAAAATTTAGAAACAGCAATAAATAATAGGGTTAAATCTATTTTCTTGAAAAAAGCAGCGACAAGGCTAATGTTCAACTAGCTTAACCATCGTTCAAGATGCCTGATCAATAATTTAAAAATATGTTTGAACTACACAATCAATTAAAAAAAGATACGATTTTGGTTAAAGATTTAAAGCTTTGCCAAGTTTTATTAATTAAAAATGCGCTTTACCCTTGGTTTGTTTTGGTTCCTAGAAAACCAGATTTGGTGGAAATTATTGATTTATCGAAAGATGATCAAATTTTATTGATGGAAGAAATTTCTTTGGTAAGTCAGCAAATTAAAGAAAACTTTAAAGCTGATAAATTAAATATTGCCGCTCTTGGAAATATGGTTCCCCAGCTGCATATTCACATTATTGCGCGATTTAGAAGCGATGAAACTTTTCCAAATCCAGTTTGGGTAAGCTCTAAAATGGCTGAGTATGAGGAAGAAGAAATTCAGAGAATTATTGAGATTATGAAATAGATTCTAATTTTGCAAAATCTCTAAACTATTTTTCCGTAAATTGTTTTTCCGTTTTTTGCACTATCTTGATAGATGATGTTTTTAACAAATTCGGAATCAGTATCTCTAAATGCCTCAAGATCTCTATTGATTTCTTTCTTTTCTACTCCGGCCGATAAAAGACCGGCTTTTCCAAGCTGTAAGCCAGTTTCAAGATTTTTTGAAACCACCAAACTAGCTCCTACTCTTTTGAATCTATCGGCATTACTTAAAGTTTCAGTTTTGGTTACAAGAGTTATTTGCGGAAAATTTTCGTGAATAAATCTAGTAATTTTGATGCAGGCAAGCTCGTCTTCCATGGCCACAATCACTGTTTCTGCTTTGTCGATTCCGACATATTTTAAAATATCAAGATTCATGGCATCTCCATAATAAATATTGTATCCGTTGGATTTTTCTATTCTAACCACGCGATGATTATTATCTAAAATGAGGTAGTTAATGTCGCGTTTGCGCAAAAGATGGCCGACAATGCGCCCAACTTTTCCAAAGCCAATGACCACAATATGTTTAGAAATATCGCCAATTTCTCTTTTAATTTTATTATCGTGAAGTACATCTTTAATGTAGATTTGGCCTTTAATTTTCTTACCAATGGAAGCCAATAATGGAGTGACTGCCATGCTAAGAGTTACCACAGTCATTAATATTTGCGATAGTTCGGGGCTCATAATTTTTTGTTGCACCGCAATAATAAACACGATGAAAGCAAATTCTCCGCCTTGAGCGAGAAGCAATCCAGAGTGAATTGAAGGCGCTAGAGGAAATTTAAATAGGCGACATAGGCCAATAACGATTAGAGCTTTACAAACAATTAATGCCACAGCAATGACGATAATTAAATGCAGGTTTTCAAGAAGAGTTTGAAAGTTAAAAGACATTCCAATGGTGATAAAGAATAGGCCCATCAAAAGCGATTCTAAGGACATTATCTCGTTTTCAACCCGATATTTGTATTCGGTTTCTGCAACCATTAATCCTGCGACAAAAGCGCCAAAAGCAAGGGAAAGACCGAGTTTGTAGGTAATTAAGGACGATCCAAAAATTACGATTAAAGTTACGCTTAAAAACAGAGCATTACTTTTTAAGGCAACAACTAGTTTGAATATTGGTTTTAATAAGAATCGACCAATGACAAAAATAATTGCCATGGCAATTGAGGCATCGACAACTGCGCCACCAAAGGCTTTGGGAATGCTAAGATCGGGGTTGGATAGAAGTGGCAGTAAAACTAGAATTAGAATTACCGCTAAATCTTGCATGAGTAGAACTGAGAAAGAAAGCCTTCCAACCCTAGTAGATTTTTCACCACTTTCGTCGATGACTTGTAGAACAATTGCGGTTGAGGAAAGCGATAGAGCGGCGCCAATTAAGAGTGATAATTCGGGGCTTAAGCCTAGATTGTAGCAGATCAATCCGATAATGGCGGAAGTTATTATTATTTGTAAACTGCCAAAACCCAGCACATATTTTTTCATCGCAACAAGCTTGCTTAGCGTGAGCTCGAGGCCAATTGCAAAAAGTAGAAATACTACACCAAATTCGGCAATTGCGCTGGTAGTTTTGTTTTCTTGCAAAAGTGCTAAGCCGTTTGGGCCAATTGCTGCGCCAGCAACCAAATATCCAAGGGCAGGGCTTAAGCCTAATTTTTTAAAAACAATAACAATTGCAACCGAAGCAAGAAGTAAAATTAGGATGTCTTTTAAATAGCCAATATCGTGCATTAATGTTGTTTATTTTTTGTGATTGAGTACCCAGATTGTTTTTATCGACCTTTGCTGCGTTCTTCTTTAGCTGGGTTTAAAGAAAATTTTGAGAGCCTATTAGACTTGCAATATTCTTTTAAATCAAGTAAGTTCTCGCCTCTTTTTTAGAGGCATTAAGACCTCTTTTTGCAAATTATTAAATTTTTTTTACCAGATAATATGTCGATAATGTCAGATAAGTGGATTTCTAAAATGTCTAACGAAAATCAAATGATTTCACCTTTTGCAGAATCGCAGGTTAAAGAAGATGAAAACGGTAAAAAACTAATTTCCTACGGAAATTCCTCTTATGGATATGATGCTCGCGTTTCTGATGAATTTAAAATTTTCACTAATATCGATTCTGCTGTTGTTGACCCTAAAAATTTCTGCGACACCAGTTTTGTTGATCGCAAAACTCCAGTTTGTATCATTCCACCCAATAGCTTCGCGTTAGCCAGAACTGTTGAATATTTTAAAATTCCCGAAGATGTTTTAGTCATTTGCGTTGGAAAATCAACCTATGCCAGATGCGGAATTATTGTCAATGTCACCCCACTAGAACCGGGTTGGGAAGGGCATGTAACTTTAGAATTTTCTAATACCACACCACTTCCAGCAAAAATTTATGCCTTTGAAGGCGCTTGCCAATTTTTGTTTTTCAAGGGAAACGAGAAATGTAAAACCTCATATTTAGATCGCGCCGGAAAATACATGGGTCAAACGGGTGTTACTTTGCCTAAGGTTTAATAGTTTCTTCAGGAATACCAAATACCATCTTTAATAAACTTGATCTTTTGAGTCTAAATACCCTATTAAAGATAGGACTTAGTATAATTTAGTGTTCAAAAAAGGTTGATCCATCAGTAAGGTTAGCGACTAAAACCTCAAACAAAACTCCATCACAATTTTCCACAGATTTCACAGAAATATCACCCCAAAAGCTTTCATGACTCGCTTGTAAAATGGCAATCCTAAACTTATTTTTCTTGGCCAGTTCGCCGGTCGTGGTTTGTAACCACGACCATATCCGATGTCATAAAATCATCAAAAATAGAATCTATTTTATCCGCAGAAATGCCAAAAACACTTCGTCGCTTTTCGTCGCCTTCGGCTTGAAGACGACTCGTGCCCGAAAAAAATCACAGATTTTTTCCATAAAACCTAAAAACAGCTGTTCGCTGTTTTTAGGTTTTATCCATCCAAATATCAATTCGAGCGCGATAATAAAGCAAGTTTCTAATCAAATGGGTAGCTTTACATAAAAGAACGTATCCCGACACTTGATTTTTATAGAGTCAATTTTTAACCTTCCAGCTACCCACCCACCTCAAACCTTCCAATCTGCTCCATATCAAAATCAGAGCTATTTTGATTAGCAGCCGTAAAGTCATATTCTCCATAAAAATTAACATGGCGCCAAGTGATGATTGATCCGTTAAGTATTATTTTGATCATTTCTTGCTGCTTCTCTTCATCTTTTTGCTCCATAAGAAGCCTTGTCAAATAAAGATAATTCCACAGCACAATTACGTTTTGAATTAATCGCCGACAATTAACAATAATCTCCTGCTCTTCTTTACTCTCAACATCGAACTCCTGATTATTCCCAAAAAATACTGCCTTGGCAAATTTATGGGATAACTCAATTAGATTTAATTGTTTTTCAATAGCTTGTCTGAGTTCAAGGTCGTCATAATATTTTAAAATGAATATGGTTTTGGTAATTCTGCCAAATTCTTGAAGACCTTTATATAAAGGGTTCTGTTTGGCGTAAGAACTCAATCTTTTAAATATTTGAGAAGCTGATGAATGCTTAAGTTTTATGGTAGCAATCAATCTTAAAATATCTTCCCAATTTTCTCTCATATATTTTTCATCAATATATTCTGAAGGTAATATTTTGTAGCCTTTATCCTTAAAATCTTTAATTTTTTGATCTTTGAAAGAGTAAAGTTTTTGCTTCTTTAGATTTTTAATCCTTGGGGCAAAAAAGATTCCCAGCATATGAGTGGCTGCAAATATGGTCTCAGTGTAGCCATGGGTATCAGTTGAGTGAATATCACTTCTGATTTCATCATTATGCATTAATCCATCAATCATAAATGGCGCTTCTCGCTCTGCACTACTGAAGGCGGAGTTGTAATAAGATCTGCCCTTTTCATCACCAAAACTGTAAATGCTGACTCCTTTTTCTTTACCGTGATATTTGAAAGAATAATTAGAATTTAGAGAATCAACGGCAATATTAAATTTCTGCCCATCTGATGCGGTGTGGGATTTATTTTGGTTCATCAAAAATAGATTTGTCAGGCTCAAATTATCAATATGTTTATTGACGATGTTGTTTGCTGCATAGAGGCTATCCAAGCTAAAATACCAATTTATGGTATTTTGCAAGGTGTTGATATTTATCTCTTTTGAGGTTCTGGCTATTTTATTGGTGTCAATATCATCTAAATATTTTGATAAAAACACATCGAAGATTTAAAGAAAGCATGTAAAATCGTTTCAGTATAAAGACGTAAAATCCGATACCAAAAAAGAAAAGCATCAACAATCTATCAAGATTTTAGATCTGATGATTAAAAATAGTAAAAATCTTGGGAAAGACAGGTTTTAGTTTTTAACCTTTTTATGATTCCTGTATTATTTAACTCAATTTAAACAAATGACCTTCATCAACAAAGCAATAATTCAAGGCAATCTAGGATCTGATCCTGTTATGAAGCCAAAAAAAGGCGGAAAATTCGTCATTTTTTCAGTTGCCACTGAGGTTGAATATTCAGACAAAAATGGCGTTCAAAGAAAATTTGTTGAATGGCACAATGTTGCAGTTTTTGATGATTTTCTAACGTTGCTTGCCAGAGGTAATTTTAAAAAAGGTGACTTAATAAGGGTTGAAGGAACTCTATCAACAACAAGCTGGGAAGGAGCTGATGGTAAAACTAATTATCGAACTCAAATTGTGGTTAGAAATTCTAAAATTCATAAACTTGAAAAAATAAAACTTCCTTAAAATCTCCCTTTTATGGAAAAATTTAATTTTCCAGAACGATTCCGATTTTCCCCCAAATTCATTCCATAAATTCCTCCACAAATCAAAGTGCATAAATATAATGCATTTTTAGCATAAGTTTTATTAATATCGGACTTTAGTCTCGGCAATTATATTAAAATAATTTTTTAGAATAATTTAAAAATAAATATGGAAATACCGAAAGATATAGAGGCGGAAATTTACTTTCTAACATCAAAAGAAGGTGGAAGATCTTCCCCAGCTTGTGATGGTTATAGACCCCAATTTTACTACAATAATCATGACTGGGATGCTCGTCATTTATACCCCGATGTAGAAAAAGTTAATCCTGGCGATACAGTTCGAACATATCTTGGCTTTATGAGTCCTCAGGAACATTTCGGTAAAGTTTATGTTGGTATGGAATTTTTGGTTCGCGAAGGCTCGCGTATAGTTGGGAAGGGTAAAATCACAAAAGTTCTTGAATTAGAAAAATCTGCAAAGAATTCCGCTGGTATTAGATAAAATAAAAAGATTTTTTAAGAATAGTTAACATGAAAATCTACGCAATTAGCGGGCTTGGGGCAGATGAGAGAGTTTTTGATTTTTTAAAACTTGATTACGAACTTGTTCCAATAAAATGGATAGCACCAAAAGATAATGAGGATATTTCCAAATATTCATTAAGGCTTTCCAAAATAATTGATCAAAGTGAGAAATATGTAATATTGGGAGTTAGTTTTGGAAGCTTGATTGCTGTGGAAATGTCAAAAAAGTTAAATCCAGAAATGACAATTTTAATTTCTTTCGTTGAAACCAGCAAAGAATTGAGGTGGATTTATAGATTAGTTGGAAAATTAAAATTGATAAATTTAATTCCAAAATCTCTTTTAATTCCGCCAAAAAAACTAATTCAATTTCTCTTTGATGCCAAAAATACCAAACTTCTAAATAAAATTCTTGATGATACTGACCCCAATTTTGCAAAATGGGCACTTAGGGTTTTACTGAATTGGGAGAGTGATTATAAATTAAAAAATTCTTTAAAAATAAATGGTACAAAAGATAAATTAATTCCTCCTCCAAGAATTACTGATGGAGTAAAATTAATTAAAGACGGTGGACATTTTATGGTTGTTGATAAGGCTGATGAAATAAGCCGAGAAATAAACAGTAGTTTGGCATTAATCACTCAGAACTAAGGTCTAATAGAAAGATTGAAGATCTTCAGAAATGATTCCTCCATTTATTAAAATCTAAATTCCAGAAAAAATCCAACATCCCCATTTTCTAAAAAAACCATTCCACATAATCAGCTTTTTATGGAAAGCTATTTTTAAAAAGCAGTAGACATAACGCATTTTATGTTAACTACTTTTAGTTTTGAGTTAAATTTCAGGTGCTAGAATTTCGACAGAGTAGATTAGGTGTGCAAATGAGGTAATTTTAAAAAATATTCCATTTCGCGTTTTTGTGATTATTATTTTTTACCATAAATTTTTTTTTGTAAAAAAAACTTACAAAAATAAACTTTCAGGATCTAACTTTAAATTTCATTTATGAAACATCACATCATTCCGGTAATTATAAGCATTTCTTTATTTTTTATTTCCCATCACGCAAATGCGAAACAAACATATCTTGGTGATGATATTTCCTATTTTGATGTTAAAGAATATAAGGGAAATGTTGATCTAATCCAATCCGCTCATGACGGAATCTTCGTGTCTGCATATCGCTTAATGAATGGCCTTGGTATGCCAGACAAGAATAAACTTAAATCACAAAAATATCACTCATACAATAATTTCGGCAGCGAATGGCAAAAAAAAGTAAAGAATATTTTAGACATTAATAATTCCTCATGGAGAAGATGTATTTCGGAATTTACAATGAATCTTTTGGATGAAAGGATAAATAAATTGGGAATATCACATCAATATTTGAAAGATTGGATAAAAAATCAAGAACTGGTTTTTGACAATTGTCAATATAACTCTCCTTTGTCTTTACCAAATTCCTACAAAACAAAGAATAAAGATTCTGATATTTTAAAGAATTTCAAAAAATATGATCACCAATATCAAAAAGCATCAGCATATTTTTATGCCAGAAAATTTGATGAATCTATTGCAGAATATTCAAAAATAACCTTAGAAAATAATTCTCCTTACAGAAGCCTATCATATTACATGATTGCCAGATCTTTAATTCAAAAAGGAAATGAAGATGGTGCATATGATAAAATCCAACAGATTTTAAAGAATGATCAATTAACAGAAGTTCATCAATATTCTCGCGATTTATTAGCAGTTTTAGCCAACAAATCCGGCGATTCAAAATATCATCTTGCTCAATTGGAGCAGATATTAAATCCTTTATTAAAAGAAATGAAAACCGACGAAGATCGGAAGTTTCTGGAAGATGAATTTAAAACAATAAATTACAATTTATGGTATTATTTAAGCTTCAATCAGGGCAATGTTGATTCTGAGATTTTTGCTAAATTCGATATGTTGGATTGGATTTTAACTTTCACAGTTCCGGGGATGTATATTAAGGATACTAGTTGGGGTGATAAAATTTCAGATAATTGTGACGAAAATTGCGATGATGATTCCAAATCAATGCAAACCCTAGGTCATTCTATAGATAAATGGCACCAAACCAAGAAATTGCATTGGTTAATTGTAGTGGCACTTAGAATACCTCAAAATCATCAATTTCAGGAAGAATATTTATCCACTTTTAAAGTTCTTAATGACAAAGTAAAAAATAATAAAGCTAGTGATGAAGAACTTTACGCCTACCCAACCATAATTCATCACGCCGTAAGATTGATGCTCAATGCAAAAAAATATGATGAAGCTGAAGCGATAATTAACTCATCTTTAAACTATCAAAAAGAATTTGCTCCAAGAATAGCTTTTCATTCTGCAAAATTCTTAATTGCAGCTGGAGAAAGTGAAAGAGCGCAGCGAATTATTAACGCAGCAATAAAGCAAGATGAATTTATAAATGCTGGCAGATTCTACAATCTAAAACAAATCTTAGCTAAAGATTTAGATGAATTAATATTAGTCAGCACAAAATCTTTAAAAGATCGCGGTAAATATTACAGCCCTTCAATCGATGATTCTCTGGCAAATATAATAAATTTGCTGCCTTTAGATAAAATAGTGCAAATTAGTAACAATAAATTACTTCCCGCCGAAAAAAGATCAGACTTAAAACTAGTTGCATGGACAAGGTCCATTTTATTAAAAAGATATGATGTTGCCGATAATCTGACTAGCGATCTTAAAAAAGAAATCCCCCAACTATTGCCTTATTTAGAAAGATACTCAAAAGCCAAGAACAAAATAGATAAGCAAAAAGCCGCAACTTATTTATTCCTCAAAAATCCTAGAGTCAGACCATATATTTATCCCATAAATTACTATGGCGATTATTTGCCTCAAGACTCCGCAAAATTAAGCAAGTTTGAAACCATAGATGTAAGAAATCACACTTATAATAACTGGTGGTGCGCAATTGATCCCGATGAGCTTTTATCAAAAGCAAAAGAAGGAGTTTTCAATCAGGTTAAATCAAAAAGCATATTCGAATCAGGAAGCTTTTCTAGATCGGGATATTATCGAAACCCTCCAGCAATCAATAATACTAAGTTTTTAAAAACAGTAAAAGACTTGGCCGATAAATATCCAATCTTTAAATTAGTAGATTACAAAGAGTTAGAAGAGTTGCAAAAAACCGGTCATGCTACTCAATATTTGGTAAATCAATCTGTAATGTGGTACAAAAATAAAAGCTCATTTTCTAAAATGGATAAACTGTTGCCAGAAGCTCTACATAGGGCGGTGAAAGTAACTAGATATGGGTGTAGTAAAGATCAGAACAAAGAAATATTTTCTAGAAAAGCATTCAAAACTTTGCATTATAACTACGATGCTGAAAATGAGTGGATAAAGAAAACCCCTTATTGGTTTGGATATGGGTTGCCTTCCAAATTATAAGAAATTTGGCATACGAAGTGGCAATAATCTTTTCTCGAACACTAAATTAGGTAGATTTTAAGTATTTTCTATTCATCTTTTCGAATTCCACTGGAGATAAATAATTATTAGTTGTGATGAATCCGAATTCGAGAGTTTGTCCGATTGGGATTTAAAAACACTCTATAAAGTATCGGGGGTCCGTTTGGAGGATATGTTCACTAAACCCCTGTTTAAAAGTTACTTATAAACCTCACTTCTATGCCCAAGCTCAATTATAATAATCGTTAATTCCTCATTTTCCTTAGAGCAAATTAAGCGATAATCGCCAATTCTAAATTTGTAATAACCAGTAAAATCTCCCGTCAAAGGTTCAATAAATAAATCCGGATTAACCATTAACTTTTCAAGAATCGCTTTTTTGATTCGAGATTGAACAGATTTGTCCAAATTATTAATTTGCTTCTGGGCTTTTTTGGTAAAAATTATTTTCCAGCTCATGATTTATTCAACATCCTTAAAAACTTCATCAAAAGATACAAATTCATTTTTAGCTTTTGCATCTGCCAAAGTTTTTTTAGCTTTCAAATAATCTTGCATATCTTGGAACTTTTCTTCCAAAAGTTCAGACAGACCTTTTTTGATATAATAGCTTTTTGGTCTTTCTTCAAATTCAGAAATCAATTGTAATTTT
>JBLHNE010000002.1:0-24214 GCA_047619265.1 Rickettsiales bacterium
CTATGGAAGAGGGCATTAAATCTGCCGCTCGCAAAAAATACGGACTACATTTAAATATCGATTGCATAATCGATAACAAAACCGGACAAATCAAACTTTACAACCAATTAAAAGTTGTCGAAGATTCATTCGCTCATCAAACTGAAACAGTTGATGGAGAAGAAGCTTTTGATAGCAGAACTCACATAACCCTTTCTGACGCAAAACAAAAAGATTCTCAAATCAGACTTGCCGAATATGTTAGTCAGGAATTACCTCCAATCGATTTAAATCGTGTTGTTGCACAAGTTGCTAAAAACGAAATAATCAAGAAAGTTAAAGAAGCTGAGAAAAATAAAGAATATGAAGAATTTAAAGATCGTGTCGGAGACATTGTAAACGCCTCAGTTAAAAAAGTCGGTCTTAAAAATATCGTTATGGAAGTTGATGGATATGAAGCGGTTATTCACCAAAATGGCTTAATCCCAAGAGAAACTTTCCGCGTTGGTGATCGTATGAGAGTCTATGTTGAAGATGTTCGCAAAGAACCATTCGGCGCGCAAATCTTTCTATCTAGAACTCACACTCAATTCCTAGTTAAGCTTTTTGCTAGCGAAGTTCCGGAACTTTATGAAGGAAATATCGAAGTAAGAGCAGTTGCTAGAGACCCAGGATCAAGAGCTAAAATCGCTATCTATTCCAGACGTGAAGATCTAGACATTATCGGATCATTTATCGGAATTAGAGGTGGTAGAGTTCAATCAGTTAGTAGTGAACTTCGTGGCGAAAAAATCGACATCATTAAATGGTCTCCAAATATTGCTGAATTAGTAATTTCAGCTCTAACTCCTGCTAAAGTTAGTAAAGTTGTAGTTGATGAAGAAAATGGCATTATTGAAGTGGTGGTTGCGGAAGATCAATTAAGTTTAGCAATTGGTAGAGGTGGCCAAAATGTTCGCTTGGCTTCCAAACTAGTTGATTACAAAATCGATATCATGACTGACGAGCAAGAATCGGCCAGAAGAAGTGCTGAATTTAATCAATCTTCAAAACTATTTATTGAAGCTCTAGACGTTGAAGACATTATCGCTAACCTTCTTGCTGCCGAAGGATTTTCTTCAGTTGAAGAACTTTCTGAAGCGGAGATATCTGAAATTGCTTCCATTGAAGGATTTGATGAAGATATTGCTTCTGAAATTAAGAATCGTGCGATTGAATTTTTAGAAAAGAAATAATGCATAGTTTTTTAGTTACTAGTTGCCAGTTACTAATTACTAGGGGTTGATAAATCAGCCGCTGGTAACTAGTTAATTAGCAACTAGTAACCAGCAACTAGTAACCAGTAACTAATAATTATTAAAAGTGGATAAAGAAACAAACGAAATCAAAACTAGAAGCAAGCTAACTTTAAAACTTAAGCTTCCGACCACTTCTGATCCTAAAGCCATAACTAACAAACCTGCTGAAAATACCAGAATAAGCAATTCTTTGGTTCAAGTTACCATAAAGGGTAGAAAAAAAGAGTCTCCGTCTTCAGAACATCAGTCCAGATCTAGAACTTTAAGCAAAAGTGAATTTGAAGCTCGCCAAGTGGCTTTAAGCAATTCTGCTGGAGATACTGCTCTTGAGGGCGATAAATATGATGTTTTAGCTAAAATCAAAAAAACTGAAGCTCCGGAAATCAAAGAGAATATTCCAGAAATTAAAATAGAAGAACCTAAAGTTGAAGTCGCTGCTGAAATACCAGAAGTTGCCGCTCCTGTAGCTCCAATATCTCCAGAAATCGTCGCTGAAGTTCCAGAAATTGAGCCTGAAGCACCTAAAGTCAATCCTGAAACTGTAAAAATCGTCCCTCAAGAACCATCTTTCCAAGTTGAGAATTTTGATGTTAGAAGTAAAATTAGACAAAGTATTGCTGATCAAAATCTTGTTAAAGCAGAAAGAGAGAAGATGCTTCAAGAGAGAAATAAGGTCGTAGAAGAAAAAGAAAACTTAGAAAAGAAAAATCCGAAGAAGATTACCAAAGTTGATAAATTTGCTGCAAAAGAAGAAGAAACTGGCAAAAAAAGCAAATCATTCGAAGATAAAAAAGAAAAATTCAGTTCCCGTCGTCAACTAAAAACCTTCATTGTCGACGATGAAAGATCTGGATACAGAAAAGATCGCAGGAAAGGCCGAGCCAAGAAGAATCATTCCGACAAAGATTATAAAAAAATTATTAACGAAGTTATTTTACCAGAATTGATTTTGGTTTCTGATTTAGCTGAAAGAATGGCAGAAAAAACTGGCGATGTGGTCAAAAAACTTTTCACTATGGGAATGGTCGCAACTTCTAACCAAGTTATTGATGCCGACACTGCAGAATTAATCATTCAAGAATTTGGTCATAACGTTAAAAGAGTTAAAGATTCCGATGTCGAAGATGCCGCTATTTCTATCGACGAAGATGAAAATGTTGAATATCTAGACAGAGCTCCCGTAGTTACAATTATGGGTCACGTTGATCATGGTAAAACCTCTCTACTCGATGCTCTTCGTTCAACTGATGTTGTTAGTGGCGAATCTGGTGGAATTACTCAACATATTGGCGCTTCTAGAATTAAGACTGCCGACGGAAAATACATAACTTTCCTAGACACTCCAGGGCACGAAGCATTTACAGCCATGAGATCACGAGGCGCTAATGCGACCGATATTGTAATTCTGGTAGTTGCAGCAGACGATGGCGTTAAAGAACAAACTGTGGAAGCAATTAGTCATGCTAAAGCTTCTGGTGCTCCAATTATTGTAGCAATCAATAAAATCGACAAGCCAGGATCAGACATATCTCGAGTTAAAAACGAACTATTACAACACGAAATCGTTTCGGAAGATATTGGTGGCGATGTGATGTTCGTAGAAGTTTCGGCAAAAAAAAGAATCAATCTAGATAAATTGGAAGAAGCAATTCTATTGCAAGCTGAAATGTTAGAATTAAAAGCGCCTTGCGTTGGGAAATCAAGCGGTGTGGTAATTGAGACTAAAGTTGATGCTTCAAAAGGTGTTATCGCAACTGTCTTGGTACAAAAAGGAACACTTAATATTGGTGATATTATTGTTGTTGGAACTGCTTTTGGCAAGGTTCGTAAAATGAGTGACGACAAAGGAAAAAACATCAAACAGGCAACACCATCAATGCCGGTAGAAATTTTAGGCCTTGATAGCGCTCCAGATGCTGGAGATTTATTTGCGGAAGTATCTGAAGAAAAACAAGCTCGTGACATTGTGTCTTATCGTGAGAACAAAAAACGCAACGAGAAAAACTTACTAAACGCAGCTCGAACAACAGACGATATTTTCAAACAAGCCGGAGCAAACGGTGTTAAATATTTATCAATCATTGTCAAAGGCGATGTTCACGGTTCGGTTGAAGCAATTGCCGGTAGTTTAGTTAAATTAAATACCGAAGAAGTTGCCATTAAAATTATTCACAGCGCAACAGGAGGAATCACCGAAGGAGATATTGGTCTTGCTGATGTTTCTAAGGCAATTATTATTGGCTTCAATGTTCGCGCCAATTCTCAAGCGTCTGATATGGCGAGATCTAAAGATGTAGATATTCGCTACCACTCAATTATTTACAATGTGGTTGACGAGCTTAAATTAATATTAGGCGGAATGCTTGAGCCAATCAGAACTGAAGAATATCTTGGAAAAGCTGAAATTAGACAAATATTCAAAGTATCTGGATCTGGTAAAATCGCTGGTTCCAGCGTTATTGATGGCACAATCAAAAAAGGTGCAAAAGTCAGATTGTTGCGCGGCGATGTAGTGGTTTATGACGGAACACTCAAAACTCTAAAAAGATTCAAAGAAGATGTTAAGGAAGCCAAAAATGGCTTTGAGTGTGGAATCGCACTAGATAATTACGAAGATATTAAAGAAAAAGATATCGTCGAATGCTATGAAATTATCGAACAAAAAAGAACTCTGTAGAAGTAGAATCAAAATCTAGGTTCTAATCTAATTTCATATCACGCCATTTTCCCATCTAAAAAATATTTTGTACAAAAATGTAATTTTAGATGGGAAGTTGGAACAAAAACTCTAAATTCCATCATTCCAAAACTCTTTCCCTACCATTTTTCGGACAGTTTTCAGGCAAAGAAAAATCAAAACTATGTCCAACAAAATCAGGCAAAATTATTCTTTAGAATTTAAGGTCTCATCTGCGGGTTGTCAGTTGATTCAGATCAACCAATTTCTCAAACTGCTAGAGATTTAGGTGTTAATCACAATCTTCTTCATAGCTCCGATAGCCAGATATTCAGATTCTGATCAAATTAATCAAAAAAATATGAGCAATAATAAAGCTACTTGTTTTGAAGATAATAAGCGCCTTAGAAAAGAATTGGTAATGGTCAAACAAGAGCGTGATCTATTAAAAAAGGCGGCAGCAAAGTTCGCGAAAGAATCACGTTAAGGTACGCATGGATAAAAAATAACCAAAATAATTTCTCAGTTTTGGTTTTGTGTCGATTCGTGAAGGCTTCTAGTAGTGTAGCGGCAACAAAAATTCAGATAATTTTTAGGGATTTAAAAATACGAGAGATGACTAAATTGAAACAACATAACAAACAGGAAGTTCATTAAATTATATAATTAATCATGAAAAGATCACTTTCTTGGAGTTCAGGATCAACGCATTATCCAGTATTTTATAAAGAGGTTATAAGTGGAGGACGAAGGCAGGAAATACAATCCGTCAATGTAAATGATAAAAGGCGATTGATTATTTTTCCAGGAAGTGCCAAAGGAGAAAATAATGATACTTCTTCTAAAAATGCCACCAAATCCGTATTGTCTCTTATGAATTACCATAAGATAGACACTTCAAAAATTACTCTTTATACAGCAACATATTATCACCCTTATCCTTCCTCAAGAACCAGAGAAAATATTGATGCATTAGCGGCAGAGCCATCTTCATTTTCATCGCCAGATGCTGATGTGATTGCCAGATCATTATTACCATTAATTGCAAAAAATATTTCCCATGATGGTGAAAAAGTTTATGGAGAAAAATTGCCAATCGACGAGGTTAAAGAAAATTTCTCAAGAACAACTTTTCTAGGAAAATCAAAAGGAACGCTGATTATTCGTGAGCTAGAAAATAGATTGGCAAGACATATGTTGGAAGATTTTGGTTATACTAAAAGTGAAGTTAGTGAGAGTCTTAAAGAATTATTCTCGGTAGGAATTGCTAATTTGCTTATGGTGGATGGAGAAAATAGAAGATCGAGTGGAGTTTGTTTTACAATCATTTCCGATCAAAGCGCTGTAAAATATTTTTCAAAATTTGAAAATATCCCTCATTCTAGTAGTGATAAATTTGATCTTCTTAGTTTTCAAAAAGGAAATTTCGTATTATATATTTGCGATATTCCTAAAGAATTAAAGTTACTAAATGACCAAGGAAAAGAGTTTGAACATAATGATCCAACTGGTCACAGCTTTTTATCTTATATTGGAGTAAGATCTGATGGAAAAAATGCCATTCCATTAGCGATTGCTGAATGTTTGGGGTTTGGAGTTAATAGAGATGTTGGATATTTTCAAAATCTTAAACACAACTCCATGCCCTTATTACAAAAACGAAATCCTATTATTATAAATTTTCTCGAGCAAGTTGGATATTATATGGTTTTACGTACATAGCTTCTAAACTAAGCCCTAAGATTTTGTTAAGTATTGAATAAACCTTTTATAATTAAGGGTTGTGAGATTTAATATTTAAGGAGATCAAATTTTCTTTTTTAAAAAAAGGTGTTTTCACAATTTTTTAGGTAAATTTAATCAAAATATCGGCATAATTAAAAAAATAGGGGGCTAAAAAAACACCTTTAGCTCTTTATTTAAAATCCTTCCAGAGATATCTCTGTTTTCCAAGAATAGAAACTGATGTCAACTTTTTTTCGGACACTAAATTAGGCAGATTTTAAAGATTTTTTATTAACTTTTTCAAATTCCACTGGCGCTAAATAATTATTAGCAGAGTGAATTCGGATTCTGTTGTAAAAAACCTCAATATATTCAAATATTACATTTCTATCCCCTTTGATTTTTAAATTGATAATGATTGGTAAGTTCAGTTTTTAAAGTATGGGAAAACGATTCAGCAACTGCATTGTCCCAGAAATTACCTTTATGGCTCATGCTTTGAATAATACCATGATTTTTTTAAAATGGCTCGATGACTATCAGAGGCATATTGACTTCCTCTGGCAGAATGCCAAATCAAGCCCCGCAGACTCCATTAATCTGCCAATTTTTGTTGGACATAATTTTGATTTTTCTTTGCCTGAAAACTGTCCGAAGAAGTGTATCCACATCATCTTTAGTCAAATACAGCAATTTGGTGCAAAATAGAATGCTTTTTCGAAGGAAGGAAATTTGGTATTGTATTTTTTCTTGAGGATATTGTTGTCACGATATTTTGATTTAGGTTGATTGTGGTAAAATCAATTTAAATCAAAGTTTCGTGACAACAATATTTGGGTTTTTTGTGGTATTAAATGATTATAAAATGGTGATTTATAATCATTTAATTAGCTGGTTTTGGGTGGTGGTTCGGATTACATCTTACGCTTTTTTTGGACAAATCTTTTTCAAGCGATTTATAATAACATAAAGTTATAAACTCATAACACAAGCATAAAATAAGAAAAATCACACATTTCTTAATATTTATTTATAAATTATCACTTAAGTGAATTTGCAGCCAGTAATAAAGGCGCTGTAGAATATAGCAGGGTTAAAAATATTATTGTAGTTTAAGCGATTAAGGACTAAGTTAACATAAATACTGGATATAATGCCAAGTCCCATCTTTTAACATAGTATTAATATCCTCATTTTTTTGATCTCAAATTCACAATAAAAACCTTTCATATTAAGATGCGGGTGGTTTTTATTATGAATTTTATTTTCAAAAATATTTTGCTTAAATATCCTATTAAAAATGAGATCTGATATAAACAACTAACGAATATAAAAACATTCCCATAATGCCTAACGATTTACTTACTAAAAGACTAACAGACGAGATGAAGAAGCAGAATTGGACAGGTAGGAAACTATCGACTAAGGCCAATTTAAGCTATAACGCAGTTCATTACATTTTAAGTGGCAAAACAAAGAACACTAATTTCGAGATTGTAAATGCTATTGCCGATGTTTTGGGGGTTTCTCCATTCTACTTACTAGATGAAAATTATGAGAAAAATAAGCAAGAAACTATCAACATGGGCCTTGCCGAACCAGAAGTCGTTAAAGAAGAGATATCCCCAAAAGACACACCATATGATGGCGATTTATATCGTCAAATAATGACAATAGTCGAGGAGGTGTTGATTGCGAAGAATATTCTCACCACCCATAGAATAGAACATTTCACTCATTGCATTTATTCTCAAATAGCAAAAACAGAATCTGTCGATAAGGAAAAAGATATTAGAAGCTACGCCGAGGGAATTATAGATTACGCTTTAAATAAATTTGACTAATAAATAGTCTCAACCCAGCCAGAAAGCTCCTCATCAACTCTAACTCTAGCTTTTTGCACGCTGGTCATATTTATTATTAATCTCGCCTTCTTTCTGATTACAAATTCAATGGTGCCGCCATGTTTTGCAAATCCGCCTATGCTGCTAATGGATATGATTCCTTGATGATCATTAATCTTTTCGAGAATATTCATATAATATTCCTGCTCAGAATCACTAATGTAGAGAATACTGCATTCTTTAAAATCATCTTCTGGCGCTTTATTTTTAACCAAAATATTGCCATCAGAATTCACTTCTAATCTCAGCTGTATTCTTCTTAAATACATATAAACCTTATCTCTGCCAACGGCGCAAATTACATTCTTTTCATTTTTAGAGCGAGTTCTCCAATCTAACCAATCAATTATAGTATTAATCCATGAGGCCTTAATTTCACTGGTGGAAACTTCATTGGCGTAAAGATTTATAGGGCTGATTATTAAAAAGAATGCAACCAAGGCGCAGCAGGTTTTAATGGGGAGTTTTTTTCGATTCTGCAATGTTTTTCTTTGTAAAATAACCATAATTAAAATTTTAAGGTTATTTTTCCATAGAATGAGCGACCAATTTTAAATGGCTCACTCCATAAGGCACCGGAGAATTCTTGGTGGGAATCATCTAATAGATTCTGCCCAACAAAATCGAAAGATATGTTGTTGGAATATTGCCAGCCAATATGAGTGTCAAAGCGCCAGTAGGAAGGAATTTTTAGGTAGTTTGAACTATTGTCAGTAACTGTTATGCCATCAACATAATATAATATATTATCAAAAGTGATTTTATCAGAAATATCAAATCTTGATTGAATGTTAAATTGATGTTTTGGAGAGCGTCTTTGTTCTTTTTCTAATTCAGAATCTGTGCTGCCAGCTTTGGTATCTAAATCTAATTTTAAATAAGAATATGCCGATTTTAATTCCCATTTCTTGTTAATTTTAATGCTACCATCTAATTCAAGACCAACGGCTTTTCCTTCGCCATTATTTTGGGGAAAAATACTTATGAAACTATTAGATCCTTCCTTAACAGGTTTGCCGCCATTGACAAACTCTCCACTGCGCAAATCGTCATAATCATTATAAAATAATGCCAAATTTATTATGCTATCATTAGATGGCCTTATTCTGTAACCAAGTTCATAGGCAATGAGTTTTTCAGAATCGAATCCAGTATCTCCTTGCTGTCTGGTATAGTAAGGTCCAAAAGTTCCAACCACCATTTTAATATCATTCTCTGAAATATTGGGAGTTCTAGTAGCTCTGGCAATAGACGCCCAAAGAGTTTGGTTTTCAGTTACAAGCCAAGAGGTTTTAACACTTGGCTGAGCCTCGTAGCCTGTAAAACTATTATGCTCTAATTTTGAACCAATAGTTAAAAAAACTTTTTCTGGAAGAAGCGTAATTTCATCTTGAATGAAAGTATTATAAAGATTGGTGTTGCGTTTAATGGGGTCAAAATTGATTCTAAAACTATCTCCCGACAAATCGCTGTTAATACCTCTGTATCCAAGGCCAAAAGTTATTTTATGGTTTTCTTGAAGTGAGCTTGAATATTGAAAATCAATATCAAATGTTTCGGATTTTCTACTTAATAAAGAATAATCTCGAACAAATTTATCATAGTAGAATTGTAGCTGAGTTGCCGATTCATTATTGATTTGATGTTCCCATTTAGTGGTGATATGTCCACCATAAATATCAAGATTATCTTTTAATATATTTTGAGATGAGGCAGTGTCTGGTAAAAGCAAATCAAGTTGATTAGAGCCTTTATAAAAATCACTTTGTAAAGTAATTAAGTCTTTCTCAAATTCATCATAATCAATCCTAAAGCCACCCCTATTTATATAATAATTATGATGGTCAGATTCTGAATTTGAACTTTCATTGCTACGCTCATTGTAGTTTGAAGCAGAAATTCGGTAATAAGAATTATTCTTAATTTTACCGCCATATCTGGCACTTAATGAATCATGATTATTTCCATAGCTCGCAGTTGCTAAGCCTTTTTGAGTATTGGACGCAGGTTCAGTAATAATATTAATTACCCCATTAACAGCATTAGCCCCCCATTGAGTTGCCCCTGGGCCACGCACCACTTCAATTTGTTTGATATTTTCTAGCATAATATCTTGAGCGCCCCAATGCACTCCAGAAAATAGAGAGGTGTAAATGGTTCTACCATCAACCATCACTAATAATTTATTAGCAAACCCATTGGCAAAACCTCTAGAAGTGACCATCCATTGACCAGCTTCCCCTTGTGCAACCTGCAACCCAGGAACCATTCTTAAAACTTCAGGAATTGTCGTCGCGCCAGAGCGTTTAATATCATCGCGATCAACAACATAAATTGCGGCGGCTGATTTAAAGGAATCTTTGGCGGTTTTAGAAACAGTTGTTGCCGCAAATGTGCTCTCTTTGCACATAAACAACAATAAGCTTGTGATTAGAAATATTTCTTTAATACTCATTAAAGTAAGTGTTTTTTAGGATTTTTTAATGGCAGCAAAAAATACACATCTAAGCAAAACTTTCAAAATTTAAAACACCCACTGTGTCACAAAGAATCACTAAATATTTTTTTAATAAAAAAAATAAGTCGAATCAGAAGTTTGCCTCCCTATCAAAAAACTACTACATCTATGCCGGATTCATTCTGTCAATCGTCCTTCTATCTTTGTCATGGTCGGCAATATCACTCTACAAATCACAAAAAAATGTTTTGCAAAATCAGTTAATAAGCCAATCTCAACTAATAGATTCCAAGTTAAATAATTACTTTAATTACGTTTCTCACATTGCTGAAGATAAAGGTCATAAAATTGCTTTGAAGGGTGACGATTTAGGAAATATTGCTTATCTTTTTAAGCGTAATTTCTTTTTCCCAGTCACAAAAGCAGGCCTTAAAAGGAAGGCTTTTATCTGGCCGCATTTCTCGTGGGTCGATGAAAATAGAAATGTTCTAGTTAATAGTTCTGCTGGCGTTTTGCCGAAAAGACAAAAGATAAATAATTCCAAACATCTCTATCAATCAACAATAAATAGCTGGCAATTAAATTTGTCAGACCCCCACGACAGCAAATTTGAAGATGAATCATTCATCGAAGCATCTTTGGGAGTTTCCAATTTAGAAAACGAAAAATACATCGGTTCAATTATCACCAAATTCAACATCTCTAAATTAGTCGAAGCCATAAAGTTTGATTTAAAAGAGGAAACTAAATTCATCATTCTTAATGAAGAAATTAAAATAATCATCGATCCCGATAATCACCTAATTAACGACGATGATTTTTTTGCCAGAGAATTGGCAAATATCACTCCTAATGCAGGACTGGTGGCGCTAAAAAAGAAATTAAAATATCGCGGCAATATCTATCAAATCTACAAAAAATCTTCCGAATATCCTTTCATAATCTTAACCGGATATAACAACTCCTCCTTCAACAAAGAATTTGTAATTAATTTTATTGAAAAATTCATAATATTATTCGGAACCACTTTTGTGGTTTTTGCAATATTAGTCTTCCAGCGTCAAAGAATTATTAAGCCAATTAATAATCTCGCCATTATTGCCAGAAAACTAGGGCGCGGAGAAAGCGACGTTGAAATTGAAAACTTGAACTATTCCCAAAAACGTAAATATGCCTCAGAAATAAATGAGCTCTATCAAGGAATATCGTTAACTAAAAATCTAATAAATAATGAAAAGGAAATTAATCTAAAGTTAATCGAGCTCAATAATAAGCTCGAACAGCAAAATGAAATTGCTAAGAAATCGACCAAATCGCGTGAAAAATTTCTCATTGAAACCAGGCAAGACATCATTGAAGAAACAATGATTAAAATCACTAAAGACATTGTCAGAATTATTGATCACCAAGAGGGCAATGTGGTAATGACTAAACAAACTCTCATCGATCTTAACAAAAAAATCCTCGGATCTTGCGCTAAAATCCTCTCCTTTGTTTCCGATAATCTTAATTTTCTACCGGTCAATGTTGAAAAAATCATTTTAGAAGCAATCGATATGTCTCACTACGAAGCCTCAATTAATAATGTTCAACTAAGCACCAATATTGCCGATAAAATCGCCGATATTAATATTGACGAAAGAAGCATTAAACATGTTATCGTCGCACTAATTAATTATTTGATGGAAGATGTGAAGAAGGGCGAAAACAATTCTTTCGTGAAAATTGGCGCCAAATCTAAAAAAGAAAAAGGCGAAAAATTCCTAGAGATCATTTTTGAAGATAACGGACACGGAATCTCAGAAGAAATGCGTATGAATTTCAGGCAAGCTAATTCAAAAGAAAGTAAAAATGAAAATAACATTTCTCTTACTCTACAAGCAATAAGATCAATATTAACCTCCCATAAAGCAACATTAACAATTAACAGCCAAGTTGGCCTAGGAAACGTGATAATGATCAAAATGCCTTATGGAACAGAAGCGATAAAAGTAAAAAACGATCTATCTAAAAACTTCGAAAATGTGATCGACCTTTTCCCTGAGAAGAACTTTTAAACCCCGTCTTTTTTCTGAAAAAAATCAATAAATGCCCTAACTTTGGGCGGCGTGTGTTTGGATTTCGGGTAAACCACGTAAAATTGAGTTTTGTCAATAATTTCGTAGTCAGACAGCAAAACAACTAATTCTTTATTAGATATTTCTTTAGAAACATCCCTTTCAGATTTTAAAGTAATACCAATGCCAGACATAACTAACTCTTTGATAATTTCTCCATTGTTGCAAGTGATATTGCCATTCAAATTATCTAGATTAACAACCTTGTTGGTTTCTTTATTTTTAAAACTCCAAATATTATTTTCTCCAAAAATTATACAATTATGATTATGTAGATCCTGAGGCGTTTTTGGCGCTCCAAATTTCTTAATATATTCTGGGGAAGCGCAAACAATTTTATAATTATTCATCAATTTGGTAACCCCCAAATTTTCTTCTTCTGGAACCTGAATTCTGACTTGTAAATCATAGCCTTCAGATATTATGTTGACTGGATTCTCGGTTAAAGAAATTTTTAATTTTAGATCAGGATATTTTTCCAGAAATTCATTCAAATAAGGAACAATATGATGACGACTAAAATAAGCTGGAAGCACTAATTTTAAAACACCGCTAACACCTTTATTTTTATCTAAGAAATGATTCAGATCATCCACTTTCTCAATAATCGACATGCAATAATCAAAGAAAACTTGACCATCGCTAGTTAAATTGACCTCCCTAGTTGTTCTGGCCAGTAATGACAATTTTGAAGATTTTTCTAACTCGCTAACCCTACTTGAAGCAACTGCCTGAGAAATGTTTAGAACCTCGCAAGTTCGAGCAAAACTTTTAAGCTTAGCAACATGGGTAAAAGTTATTAGGTCTTTTAAATCGTATTTCATATTAAAAAAATTATTAGTTATCTTCCTTGAGATTTCCCTGCAGGTTTTTTTCGGTCAGCAATAGCTTTTCCTAGAACAGCAAGAGAAACCAGGAATCCGCCGATTAACAGCATTTCTTTTGCTGAAAAAGAGCTATCATATCCCATTCTTCTGTTGGTGTCTTTAATTCTATCATGAAAGAATCTGGCCTTGCTTGATTCTTCATAACATCTTGAAATATCATCGCCAAGGGGTTTACCATCTTTGGTTTGAAATTGGTTAAAATGATCAACCACCTCTTGCCTGAAACCAAGAATTATCAAACCAAATGCCGCTTCAGCATGTCTTTTTGTATTGCCAGTCCCTCCCTTCCCATAGCTTACAACCGCGCCTTTAGCAATAACATCAAATTCGGTAGAGTTTCTTGCATTAACAGCTCTTGGACAGCCATAGGTTGACAAAATTCCAATTAAATCATCGCCAAAAATTCTTCTAGTATTTGCTAGAACATTAAGAAAATAAGCTGGATTATATTCTTCAGAACCAGTATTTCCTCCCCCAGTCATTCTCATTACAATATGATCATCATTGCTTGCAATCATTGTCCAGTGGCTATTTGTAACGGCAATCTCTCCAGTTGAACCATATTTATCAATAATTCTTCTAAGTCGATCACTTTTTTTAAATACAGCATTAATTGAAACACCTGTTGCGGTAGTAATTGAACTGCTTAAAGGAGGCGCTAATCCTAAACTATCCTCCACTCTATTAACTACATTTCTTAAGGTTGAACCTTGAAACCTTTCTTTAGAACTAGGATCAAAAACATAATTTACTTTGTATCCACCGGTAAAATGTAATTTATTGCAATAAAAATATTTACCATCTTTATTAACAACCCCAACAATTTCAGCATCTCCTTGCTCGTTCTTTCTAACTAGAATTCTTGAAATTTCTTCATTATCCAACCATATAGAACCTTGCGATTCAGCTAATTCACGATTTATTTGATGAGCATTAAAAACAATATGATTATCGCCAGAATATTCGTAGGCGCTATATATGTGCGGATTTTCACCAAAAAAGAATTCTTGCTTTTCTGGAGGTAATTTTTTTGATATTATCCCAACCCTTTCCAAATCTTCACTCTCTTTTTCTAAGTGCCTTTCTTCTTTCCTAGAAAAATTAACATGAATAGAAGATGAATCTGTCTGCGCACCTTCAATTCCGCCACTAATTTGAGCTCCTGTTTGTTTTTCAAGAGCAATTAATATTTCTTGAGACAATGACGACTCAAGTCTGTTGATATCGTGTTCATTTAATTCCCCTTTTAACTTTTTAAGTTCTTGTTTTAGCCAATTTAGTTCGTTGCCAAAATAAATTCTGAGTTTTCTTGGGTCTATTGTAAATTCGATGTCAACTTTAGTGTAATCTGGTTCAAGAACATCTTCTAAATCAACACCAATTAATTTTCTCATCAATAAAATTGGCACTAATCTGTGGCCAGACAATGCCTCATCAGCATTTAAAGCATTTCCATGTCTGGCGTGAGATTGTTTTGCTGAGTGATTAACATTGGATTCTCGATAATCTCTAGTCGCATAAATTATGGAATCTAATCTTGCACTTATTTGCTCAATAACTCCGGCCATAACAACCTGATCTTCTGCCGCTGGTCCTCCAATACACATCATTACGTTAGGAGTTTTTTGCATTCCCCTTTCATATTGTTGTTTATATTCAGGAGAATCTTCTATGTCCGAAATTAAAACCTCAACTGAACCAATTCCCCTACTTAATAGATCTGGCTGGTCAAATGTGTTTTGATTCAAAAATTCTTCAGCCCTGACCGAGCTTACCGAAGAGCTTGGTGATATACTGGAAAAAACACTTGCGGCAACATTTCTAGTTTCTCTGTTTGATGTAAAAGTTCCCTTTAGACTCTTCTTGTTTTCCAGCCCCTCAATATGTTGATTGACGAGACTTTTGAGGCTAGGAAGGTCGTTTGGCCTAAGTAATAATTTCCTTAATTGTTCTTGAGTAGGTCTTTGACCTCTTCTAATTAAATTACCAATAAAAGATTTCATATGGATAAATTGATGTCCTAGTTTTTGTTAATTTGGTTTTAAAAAAGGAAGATTCTGATATTAAAACTACGCAAATGTATCATAATAATACAGTTTAAAAGTTTTTATAAAATATAGCTTGATTTATATTCTGCAATTAACGAAAACTGTCTTCTGTTATTGCGAAGAGTAGTTTAAGACTTTGCGAGTAAACAATAAATACAGAAAAATCATGTATAAAAACCAACATTTACCCAATATCTCCCACGATTTGCGAAATTACATTCAGGGAATCCATGGTCTTTCTCAGCTTATTTCTAAGAATATTTCCTCTTACCAAAAATTGCAAAATACTAAAAGCAATAATTCTAAAGCTTTTAACGATTCTGACGGCTCAAATCTTCCTAGCAAAAATTCCTCAAAAAATAATTTCTTAAAAGAAGCAGAAGAACTTGCTTACATGCTAGAACCATATTCCAATGAAGCGTTAGAATATATTGAAGATATGCTCGATGCCACTCAAGCAGAAACAGGAAAATTTACTATTGGTAGGGTTGAAGATTGCAATATTGAGAAGTTAATTCCTAGACTTTTGATTTTCAATAAAACTTTTCTAATTGAACATAAAGCCCTAGTAAAAACTGAAATCTCGCCAAATCTTCCTCTTCTTAAATGCGATTTGCGCAGATTAAAGCAAATTTTAACTAATTTAATCACTAATTCTGCAAAATATAGCTCTGAAAATTCTGCAATTACTATTAGAGCTTTTATTCAGAAATCTGAAATAAATCAAGATCTAAAAACAAGCCATAACTCAGAAACACGACCAGAACCAGCCAATACAGAAAAGAAGGCAGATGCAAACAATCTCACCGCCACCAAATCTAGCTCTGCTCTAATCCATAATTGTCATCATCAAGGCGGATTAGAGTTTCAGGATAAACTAATGATTTCCATTGAAGATTCAGGCATTGGAATGAATGAAGCGGAAATTAATCTAGCTCTTGCGGGAAATGGAACTCAAATTGATAAATCATCTCTACACAAAAAAGACGATTCTCATGGTCTTGGAATGCCAATTATTAAACAATTAGTCGAGCTTCTTAATGGTGAAATGAAAATTGAATCGGAAAAAGGCAGCGGAACTAAGGTGAGTTTGAGTTTTGCGGTTAATTAGGAATGTTTGATTTTTCCTAATGGCTCACAAAATTTCATCAAAAATAAATAACTACTTCTTTAAAATATTTACCCAAGTCTCTTCTCTAAAAATATCACTATCTCATTCTCATTTTCTTCAAATCTAATTTGTAAAAAATATCCAAAAGATCTGCTGTAGATCTCAATTTAATCTTTTGACATTTTCAATTGGATTATTGGCGTTAGTAATTTAGATTTTAGCCATATTTGAAGAGATTCTTTTCAAAGAAAATTCCTCAAGAAACTGTTTAAATCAAAATACAATATGCAAAACTTATTTTTAGTTGCAATCGGCGGAGCTGGCGGAGCTTGTCTGCGTTATTTATTTATCGAAATGGTAATTTTAATGCATAGAGGAAGTGCTTTTCCAGTAGGTACAATTCTGGTTAATGTGATTGGCTCTTTTTTGATGGGAATTTTTTATTTTTTTATGAGTCACTATCTGGAATCGGTGCCAATTCAGGTTCGTCTTTTGGTGGCGACCGGATTTTTGGGCGGGTTTACAACTTTTTCTGCCTTTTCTGTTGATGTGCTGCGCTTAATGGTTGCTTCGCAATATGTCCTTGCTTTTGCCTATATCTTTTCTTCCATAATTTTTTCAATTCTAGCAATATTTGCTGGGTTTTATTTGAGTAAAATATTGTTTGTTTAGGGTTTTTTGCCATGAGAGCAAGTCTGATTTTTTAACCTTGACCTTGCAACTCTAGCCTTCAATAAATTTTACTTAGTAATTTTCTAAACTTCCTAAAAATTCGGTCTAATAACCTTCCTCTTGAGGGAGGGTCAAAGAGCTTTAGCGATTCGGGGAGGGGTAACAAATCTTAAATTTAATAATATAATTGTTATCCATCCCCGAATCGCGTCGTTCTTAGACCCTCGGTTATTAGACCGAATTTTTAGGAAGTTTAGAAAATTACTAAGTGAAATTTATTGAACATCATTGTTTCACAGGCTTTGCTAAACCAAGATTCTGCGTAAATTATTAATGTAAATCGTGGAACCTACAGCGGGGATTTTTTGATTAATCAAATATCTGCCACCTCTAGCTATTGGGTAGGAAAAATTATCGGCAAAAATTGTGAAGCCAATTTTTTCGTGGTAGTAAAATTCATCATCGCCAAAAATATCTACTGAAAAATCAATTTCTGGGTGATTTTTTTGGGTGTCAATAATGGTTTTTTGCCATTTTTCTAGCTGCTCTAATGTTTCTTGGCTGGAGCCTAGTTTAGCAACAATTTTGCTAATTTGAGAAAAATCTTTATTTTCCAGAGCCAAATAAATCAAATCGTCACTATATTTCTCGCCCAGTTTTTTAATTTCTGAAATATTTTTGTTAATAATTGCTGTTCTTAACTTGGCAATATTTTCAATTTCTAAGTCACCTAGCACAATATCTAGAAATCTAGGGCAGCAAAAATTAATCAATAATCCAGAAAGACCAATTTTCTTCAAAGCTAAAAGAGTCAGTTCAATGATTTGAGAATTTGCCGTGCAAGAATTTAAATTTGCATTTTTTCCAACAAGTTCAATTCCAACTTGAGTTAATTGGCGATCAGCATAAAGATTGTCGGTTTTAGTTTTTAAAACATCGCCAACATAGCAAAGCTTGATTGGAGTTTCGGCATTTTCTAGTTTTGTGGCAATGAGTCTGGCAATTTGAGGTGTGATGTCCGATCTCATGACCAAAGTTTTCCCGGAAAGATTATCTGCCATTTTGAAAGATTCTTTTCTGGTTTGGTGATTCTCCAAGCTTTCTTCAAATTCTGCTAAAGGCGTTTTAATGAGCTGATATTCGGCTTCATAAAAACTAGCCAGCAAGCTATCGATGGTTTGTTGATTAATTCTGGCCTCGTCACCGAGAAGATCGTAAAATCCAATTGGTAGAAGATATTTTTGATTTTGCATTTTATTATTATTTTTTTAGAAATTCTTTAATGGAAATTAAGTGAGTCCAAGTTTCTCTTTTTTTAGAAGGTTGACGCATCAAATAATTAGGGTGAAAAAGTATGGTTGATTTAATGGGGCTTTCTAAATATTGGTTTTGATAATCGAAAAATTTTCCACAGGCTTTACTAATTGGGTCTTTAATATTTAAAATTTCAGCCATTGCAGATGCGCCCATTAAAACAATTAATTTGGGTTTCATCAAGGAAATTTGTTTTTCGACAAAAGGCTTGCACATGGCAAGTTCGTCTGCGGTTGGGCGGCGATTTCCCGGAGGGCGCCAGAATAATATGTTAGTAACATAGATATCTTCGCGTCTCATGCCAATAGCTTTGAACATGGAACCCAGTAATTTTCCAGAATCTCCACAAAAAGGAATACCTTGCAAATCTTCATGATTTTCTGGAGCTTCGCCAATAATCATAATCTCTGATTCAGGGTTTCCATCGGCAAAAACTGTGTTGGTGGCCATTTTTTTGAGCGAGCAACCATCAAAATCGTGAACCGCTTTTTTTAGATCTTCAAGATTTTGGCATCTTTCAGCGCTAGATTTTGCTTCAGCAATATTTTGAGCCATTGAAATTAATGGCTTTATTGGCTGTCCTTTTTGTTTTTCTGCCAATTTAGAAATGGCGCCAAAGGTTGAGATATGTTTACTTAAATTTTCATTTGAATTTGAGGTTGAAACAGAAATTTCTTGCTCCTCACTTTCGATATTGTTCAAAACCTTTTCCTCAAGAGCTATTTCTGCTGGTTTTAATTCGGTTTTTTGATCTATTTTTCTATCTAGGCGATTTATTGGCGTTTCGGAAATAATTTCATTAATTCCGGACTCGCAGTAAAGTTCTAATAATTTTGTGCGGCTCATAAATAATAACTAATAATTCATCGTTAAAAACCTACTCTTCAGTAGATTTGGCAATTTTCTTAATAAATTCGCGGAAATCTTCGGTTTTTTCAAAATTTTTGTAAACCGATGCGAAGCGAACATATGCTACTCTATCCAAACCTTCCAGCGCTTTCAAAACCATTTCTCCTAATTTGTAAGAAGTAGTTTCGGTAATGCCTTCGGTTTCAAGTTTTTTAACAATATTATTGGCCAATTTATTAACTTGAACTGGACTAACAGGGCGTTTTCTGACCGCCATTTCGATTGATCTTTTTAATTTATCGGCATCAAAAATTTTCTTATCGCCATTTTTTTTAATCACCATAATTTCACGCAGTTGAACCCGCTCGAAAGTGGTAAATCTGGAATCGCAATCCGGGCAATATCGCCTTCTTTTAACGGCTTCGCTATCGTCAGAAATTCGACTATCGCGAACTTGGCTTTCCAGATTTCCACAAAAAGGACATTTCATTTTATTATTTTTTAAATTTCTTATTAATTTAAATTGGATATTTTGCCAATTAATGAATTTAACTCGTTTAATTTTAGAGCCTTTATTTAAAAGTCTAAAGACACTATCAACGACCAACACTTACTTAAAACACGACTAAAACATGACTAAAATTACTTAGATTAATTCCCACGTTCCATGGCTTGTGGATTTAATTTTCCCCTCACTTCTTAAAGAGGTAAGCATATTCATAACCTTATTCTTTTTTTGGTAATCACTTAATATAGTGGAAAGCTTAGGAATAATTAATGCATCAATAGCGCTACGTTTAGCTTTGCCTAATTTTTGAAGATATTGAATTATCATCTTTTTAAAATGTTCATCATCAAAGCTACGGTTTTCCATATATTCGGTTCTTAGTTTTTCATTATCAACCGACTTTATTGTTTTGAAGGCAAGATAAAAACTTGTTCTGCCTTCAATTAATTATACAATTTATAATTTCTCCGCCACATCATCAGGAATTATGTAGTTTCCTGCTACAGATTGAACATCGTCATTATCTTCCAAATTATCGACCAATTTTAGAATTTTTTGAGCGGTTTCAAAATCAAGTTCAACGGTGTTTAATGCTCTCCAGTCAAGTTTTGCGGTTAATGGGTCGCCAAATTTTTCAATTAAAGCGTCGCGAACTTGGCTAAAATTTTCTACTTCGCAAGTGATTGAGTGATATTCTTCGTTGCTAACAACATCGCTGGCGCCGGATTCTAGGGCGTTTTCAAAAATTTCCTCTTCGCTGGCAAGTTTGGCTTCAAATTCAATTAAGCCAATATGTTCAAACATAAAACCAACTGATCCAGTTTCGCCCAGAGCTCCTCCGGCTTTAGTGAAAATGCTGCGAACTTCTCCAGCGGTTCGGTTGCGATTATCGGTTAAGGTTTCAACAATAAATGCCACTCCATTTGAGCCATATCCTTCATAGCGCATTTCTTCAAAATTTTCACCTTCACCTGCTGTAGTAGCTTTTTTTACAGCACTTTCAATACGGTCTTTTGGCATGTTTTGACTTCTAGCGGCAATAATTGCATTACGAAGCCGAGCATTAAAATTGGGGTCTGGTTGGCCAGTTTTGGCGGAAACGGTAATTTCTCTTTGAAGTTTAGTAAAACGTTTTGCTCTTTTAGCGTCTTGAGCACCTTTACGATGCTTGATATTTGCGAATTGGGAATGGCCAGCCATTTTGTTAAAAAGTTAAAGTTAGTAATTTAAAGTCATTAGGTAAGATCCTGAATAATCTTCTGGTGGTTGACTGGCTCCGATAGTTAAAATGCCATTAATATCAACAATATTTTTACCGGAAGAGTCTAGAGTTCTTGACCCTAATCCAGCCGAAAACTCTAAGGCGGAGCTCATGTCATTTGCAGGAGTGTTGCAAGTTGTTAGAGTATCACAAGATATTCTAACACTTGATGGTAAATTAAATCTGTAGGGAATTCCTCCGCCCGCTTGAGCAGTTTCAAATGAAAGCGGGGTTGAAATTCTTGATGGAACTGATCTGGAAAATAAGACTCCTTGCGCAGATCCACTTTGTGAGCATCTATTTGCTGAAGAGTCTGCCGCGCAAGCATTGTTGTTGTTTGAATTTGCACAACCACAAGCCAGAAATTCATACGCGCCTGAATAATTTCCATCTGCTTGACTAGGTGAAATATTATTCAGCGCAGAGCGTAGAGTTATGTTATAAGATCTGGTATTGTTTCCTGTTGTGTTGGTGCGTTCTAAAGTCCCTCCAATCGCCCCAGAAGCAACTACACGACCAGAAGGAAGAGGAGAAGCGTTAATACTAAAAACCGAATCTCCAGCTGTTAATACACCTGTGGTGAGAAGATTAAATATACGAATCTTATTTCCACCTGCTCTGTCGCCATTATTAATTGCTGTAACTGTGAAAGAGCCGTTTATACAGCCACCAATTTTAACAACTCCTCCGCTTGTGTTTCCGCAACCATTGGCAATTTTTCCAAAATCAATTGCAGTGGTTTGACTTATGGAATCAATGGTGGCTGCATGGCATGTAAAAGAAAATAAAAAAGCAGTGGTAAATATTTTCCAGAAATTTCTCATTTTTAAAATCCTACCTAGTTTGTTTAAGTAAAGTGCCCTCAAATTTAAGTGGTTCAATTTTTATCGCCATTCCGGTGTTTTCATCAATTTCAGCCAATACACCGCAAAATGTGGCTTCTCCAGTTGCTGGTTCCATTTTTCCGACCCTTCTTTTGGTTAAAAATGATTTAATGGGAACACCTTCTTGCATGCCAATAACCGAATCGTAATCGCCGCACATTCCGGTATCGGTTTGATATGCGGTTCCTTGCTTCATGATGTGGCAATCATTAGTTGGAATATGAGTGTGACTTCCAACTACCATTGAAACTTTTCCATCTAAGAATTTTCCCATCGCCATTTTCTCGGAAGTAGCTTCAGCGTGCATGTCGACAACAATTGCATCTACTAGAATTTTTGCTGATTGATTTGGGTTTATGTTGGCAAAAGATGGAGATGTTTTTAATTGATAATGTTTCAATAAATCTTCAACCATCTCAAACGGACAATTTAAATTATTTTTAATAAAAACTTGCCCGAGCAAGTGAATTACTAAAATTTTTTTGTGTTTTTTGGTGGTAAAAACAATGTAGCCATTTCCGGGAGTGTGTTTAGGAAAATTGAGTGGGCGAAGTAGTTTTGGTTGGCTGTTAATGAATCCAATAGTTTCTTTTTGATCCCAAACATGATCGCCGCCAGTCATAACGTCGACGCCAATTTTTATTAAATCTTCACAAGCGTTTTTGTTAACACCAAAACCACCAGAAGCATTATCGACATTGGCAATCACCAAGTCTAAATCTAATTCTTCTTTTAATTTAGGAACAAATTTTTCGACTGTTTTTCGTCCTGCACGGCCAACAAGATCGCCGCAAAATAGAATTTTCATAATTGTTTTTTTAGTTTTTGGATCGTGCAATTTGCCAAAGTTAAATTACTAGGCAAATTTTCGTGTTTAGTTGATTTCTGATTTGCAACCAGAAACTTTATTTGCGCAAAACATAGCCCTGATTACGGATCGTTTGCAAAAAATGAGATTGTTTAGGATTAACTTCTATCTTACGACGTAGTCGAGTCATTTGCACGTCAATAGTTCTTTCGTCGACTCCGCCACATTTTTCAGCAATGAATTCTCTAGAAATTACCTGATCTAAATTCTGACATAAAATGGTTAAAATTTTTGCTTCTCCCTCGGTAATGTGAACGTAAGCGCCATTTTTTTTGAGGCGATAATCGTCAAAATTAAAAGCAAAATCGTCAAAATAGCAGATATTTTCTGAAGCTATCGGAGCAGAATTTTGCGCCGTTCTTTTGAGAATATTGTTAATTCGGAGTAGCAATTCTTTAGGTTCAAAAGGTTTTGGCATGTAATCGTCGGCGCCAGCTTCAAGGCCGTCAATTCTGTCGGAAGAGCTTCCTTTGGCGGTGAGCATAAGGATTGGAGTTTCAGATGTTTCGCGAAAATATTTGGTGAATTCAAGGCCATTTTCACCGGTCATCATCATATCAACGATTAAAATATCGAATCTTTTTTCATTCAGAATTGTTCTAGCATCAGCAGTGTCTTTGGCGGAAGAAACATTAAAGCCATTATCTCCCAGATATTTAGTTAACAAATTGCGAAGTCTAGTGTCGTCGTCAATAACTAATATTTGAGGGGTTTTTTCTTTCATAATTGAAAATAAATTGTTAGATTCTGCGCCCTTTGAAGAGCTCTATTTGAAGGCTGTTGTCAAAGACTAATTAAAACATAAAATTAAACGTAAATAACCCTACAATCAAATGAAATTTACTCTTTCTTGTCTAAAAAAATATCTCGAAACCACAGTTCCAGTTAGCGAAATTTGCTACAAATTAAATAATATTGGCCTGGAAGTCGAAGAAGTTTTTGATGAATCTGCTAAGTTAGCTCCTTTCAGCGTTGCTCAAATTGTCAGCGCCTCTCCACATCCCGATTCTACAAAATTGCAAATCTGTCAAGTTGACACAGGAATAGAAAAAAATATTCAAATAGTTTGTGGCGCAAAAAATGCCAGAACAGGTTTAAAAGTTGCTTACGCTCCAATTGGCTCCACTATTCCAAATGGTGGAATGGTGATTAAGAAAGCCAAAATTGCCGGAGTAGAAAGCTCTGGAATGCTTTGCTCGGCTTCTGAAATTGGTCTTGGAAAAGACGGCGACGGAATCATGGAAATTGATGAAAAAATTGCAGTAGGTACAAAAATTAATCAAATTTTCACAGAAGGAGAAACAATTGTTGAAATTAGCGTTACGCCTAATCGTGGCGATTGTTTAGGGGTTTTTGGAATTGCTCGAGATTTAGCGGCTAGTGGAATTGGAACTTTAAAATTTCCAGAAATTAAAGAAATTAATGGTTCTTTTGAATCGGAAATTAAGGCAGAAATTAACAGTAAAAATTGTGAATATTTTTCTGGAATACAAATAAAGAACATTAAAAACGCGCCATCGCCAAAATGGTTAAAAGACTATTTAGAAAGCGTTGGATCAAATTCAATTTCTGCAATTGTCGACATTACCAACTATGCAATGCTGCAATTAAATCAACCAATGCACGCCTATGATTCTGATAGATTATCGGGAAA
>JBLHNE010000003.1:0-23120 GCA_047619265.1 Rickettsiales bacterium
GTCGGCGATTTTTACCATAATTCAATTTCCATCAAAAATATTGAAGAACTTGGCGATGTGATGATTAACAAAATTTGCGATTTGCTTTAAAAATAATACCAAGTCTCATCTTTAATAGAAGATTTAGACAAAATATTTTAGACCAAAAAGATGAAGCATAAATGTGCTATCAAGTACTGATTTTAATGATTTTTAAATAAAAAAGACATTTTTATTAATTACAGGTAAATTAGATTTTTTTATTTTTGAAGTTCTACAAATTATCAACAAATCCCCAAAATGATTAAATTTATTATCACCCATTTAGGAGTTATTTTATTTTTTCTAAACTCTTCATACGCCGCAGAATTAGAAATTAAGAGCTTTCAACCAAAACTAAATCAGCAAGATCAGCAAGAGATTAAGATTAATCAAAATGAATATGATTCCATAAAAATTAGAAAGGCGGTTAATGATTCTAGTTTAAAGGCCCAAGAAAATGCTCAAGATGCCAAAGAATCTTTTATTGAAGCGAATAAAATTGCCGAGGTTGCAAATATCATCTCGGAAGAAAAGGATTCTGTTTTATTGGCTCAAATTGCTCAAAGTCACTACGAAATTGAACTTTCTCGCAAAAAAATTGCTAAATCACAATTACTCTTAACTCAAAATTTAAAAGAAACTAATCAAAATTTAGATGACATTGCCGGAGCCTTGGAAAATATTGAAACAAAATATTCGCAAAAAAAACTCTCAGATATTGAGCTTAGAAAGCTTTATGATCAAGTTTCTGCTTATTGGAGAATTCTATCCGATAATTCCCTAAGAACTTTCTCGCAAAAATCAGAAATTGAAATATATAACCTTAGCAAATTTTCCTACCTCTTTCCTGAAGAAATTACGGATAAAAATATTGTCAATTATTACCAAACTTCTCGCTTGCTTTTAGAGGGGGAATATGACGATCTTCTACAATTAAAATCTGATTTAGACGAAGCTAATAAAAATTATCAATCAAATTTACTTTTAAAATCTGGGAGATTACGAGCAAAAATTTTTGATAATCTGCAATCCAAAAATTTGGTTAATTACCAAGATAAGTATTTTGAAGATTTGCTTCGAGAAATAAAATTAATTCCATATCGCCCAATCGCCATATTCTACAACAAGATATTGCAATACAGCCATATTGCTCAATCTGGTTTTTCGGGAATTTTCTACATTATAAAGCAGCTTGTCTGGCTCGCCATTTTTATTGGAATTTTATTAATCAGCAAATTTAGTTTAAATAAATTAAATAACTCTTTTAACAAAGTTGGGCAATTATGTGTCAAAAAATCAACCATAAATAAAAGCTATCTCCTGCCTGCTAAATTATTGATAAAATTTACACCTTATTTTAAATGGCTGTTGTTAATTCTGATTTTTTCTTTAGCCCAGTTGGCGCTTGACAATACTTTGCTTGAAGAGATTGGAGTTTTGGTTCCTTATTTTCAAATCTATTTTATTTACAGAATATTCAAAATATTTTCCTATTCTCACCTCAATAATCTAATTTATCAGAATTTTGAAGAATCTGGAAATCGGCAATCTTTAACCAACAAAATCAAAAAAGCGACCAATCTAGTTGGGGTTTATTTACTATCTTCGTTTTATTTGCTCTACCTAACCGCTTCCATTATTCGCAAGGTCTATTTCTACAATTTGGTTTTCGATTTATTCGTCATTGGCTTAATTGCCCTTCTAGCTTTTGTTTCTTCAGGATGGAAAAATGAAATTAAGAAATCGGCAAAAAATAATTTTTCCAAAAGCTCAAACAAAATAATCATCAAATTATTCGCGAATAATAATTTAGGGCTGATTTTTTCCCTACCAATATTTTGCTTTATTGTTCTTAAAAGATTGCTGAGAAACTTTATTTTACTACTTAGAAATTATGATTTTTTTAAAAATATACTCTCTCAGATTTATCGTAGAAAATTGGAATCTGCTTCCAAACAAATTGATCAAGACCAAGATCTAGCTCCTGAAGATTCTTATTTAAAAGCATTTTTATCGACCAAAAAAGATCGGGAATTTATCGATGTTAAAGATCACCCATATGTCGCTATTGAAAAAATTATTAATGATTGGCTACTTGAAAAATCGGAAGAAAATTCTGTCGCAATTTATGGAGATCAAGGAATCGGCAAAACTGAATTTGTTGAAAAATTAACCAGCAATAAACCAGATCTAAAAATTATTAAATTAGAAATTGATCAAAAAATTACCAAAAGAGATGGTTTTCTGAAAGCCATATCTAAAGTATTGGGAAAGGAAATGGAAGAGAAAGATCTATTTAAATTTCTATTAAATATTAATCAAAAAACCATTATTTTAATTGATGATTGCGACGATTTATTTTTAGCTAAAGAAGGTGGTTTTGAAGCTTTAAGAATGTTTCTTAATTTCTTGATAAAAATCAATAATCCTAATTTATTGTGGATTACAACCTTCAATTCTGGATCTTGGCGCTATTTGCAAAATTCCTTAAAAATTAACAATTATTTTCGCCATATTTTAAAATTGACCAGGTGGAGCGATGAAAATATTCGTCAATTAATTATGGGAAAACACAATAAAACTGGCTTTAAATTGGTTTTTGATCCTTTAATATTTGCCATTAATTCAAACAATAGCGGTAAGGAATTTGAAGATTTGCAACAAAAATTCTTCCAAATCATTTGGAGCGCTTCTAAAGGTAATCCGAAAATTGCCATCGCTCTTTGGATTTCTTCATTGTCCAAAAAGAATTCCCAGACCATCAAAGTTTTGCTACCAAAATCATTAAAAACTAATCATTTATCAAATCTTGGCGATGAACATCTTTTTGTTTACGCGGCGATTATCAAACACCACAATCTGTCAATTAGTGAAATTTCCACCATTCTTTCGGTTCCCAAAGAAGAGGTGGTTAATATTATTAGAATTGGTCTAGAAAAAGGTTATTTAGTAGAATATCAATCTAGCAAAAGATTTGTCATTTCACCCCAATGGCAAATTGCAATTCATTCATTATTAACTAATCGAAACTTTATTTATGGAGAATAATCTTGATGGAATCAGTCAATTAGCTGAAATATTTCAATTTCAAAAAATTGTTGTTTTTCTGGTTGGAATTTTATTGTTGGTCATTTGCGCCAAAATAATTTCTCGAATTGGCAACAATCTAATCAATAAAATGCCTTCCAGAAGGCTTTTGATTTTACAAATTGACACCATTCTAATTTTTCTGATCTACATTGTTGGAACGGTGGTCATATTCTATAGTTCTCTTCAGCCACCAAAAGAGCTTTTAATTGCTCTTGGCGGTTCTGCTGCAGTTGCGATTGGTCTGTCTCTAAAAGATTTGGTTGCTTCTCTAATTGCCGGACTGGTTCTGCTTTTTGATCAGCCTTTTCAAGTTGGAGACCGGGTTAAATTTAAAGATCAATATGGCGAAATTAAATCAATTGGTCTGCTCACAGTTAGACTTGTTACCCTGAATGACGATTTAGTTACCATTCCCAATTCCAGATTTTTAAGCGATATGGTTTCGTCTGGAAACGATGGCAATATGGACATGATGACAATTAATGATTTTAAATTGGCCATTGATGCAGATTTAGTTTTAGCTAAAGAATTGGTGGGCGAAATTTTGATCACTAGCAAGTATATTTATTTGCAAAAACCTTTTGCAATTCTAATTAGTGAAGTCAATTTGAATGGAATTGTGGCGGTTAATTTAGCAGTTAAATCTTACGTTTTAGATGTTCGCTACGAAAAAGTTTTTCAAAATGAAATTGTTAGTAAAGTGATTGAAAGTTTTAATAAACATAAAATCAAAAGACCTGTTTTCAATTTTGAAAAAATTCCCGATTCAATCTAAATATGATTCACTTAGGAATTTATTTAAGATCTTTCTTTTTTACTAAAAATATTCAATGACACATAAAAAAAAGAAAATCGCATTAGCTACAATATTTATTTTGTTGTTAGGTGGTTATTTAGGAATCAAATATTCAGTTCCTTATTTCTTAGCGCCCAAAATTAAGGAATTAGCTAAAAAAGAATTGAATGCAGAAATTAATATTGAAGACATTAGTTTTGAACCTTTCGGACTTATTTTACAAATTAAAAACTTAAATCTAGCCAAAAGTAATTACTTAGAAAAACTGTACATAAACTTTTCTATTCCCGATCTAAAAAATAAAAAAATCGATATTCCAAAAATATCGCTAGTTGGTTTGAACATTAAAGTATCAGATCTGAACAATAATTTTATTAAGAGAAAAGTTGATGCCCAGAAAATTGATGCCTCGAAATATGGTAATTTGAAAATTTCTTTAGATTCTAATCAACAAAGATGGCAGATTAATGTCCAGAAAATTGAAATTCTAGAGTCAAAAATTCTAACCGAAATTCCAAAGCCAAATCCCTCCTTAGATTTGGAGAAAAATTTGGAGCCAGAAAATTATTATGTAGTAATAAAAGAATTGGAAATTGAAGATTTAATAATTGCCAAAGAAATTAGTTTACAATTGAAAGCTCATCTAAAATTCAATCAATCTCGTATTTATTTAAATGGAAAAATTTCCAATTCTAACAATTCAACTAAAGGTGAAATAGCCTTTAAAATGGATGATTTTAATCTGAAATTTTTAAACATGATTCATGATGTTGGCAGTTTTGAAGGAAAAGCCTCAGCAGAAGGAACTCTTAAATTCAATGGCGCAGACTTTGATTCTCGGATGGATTTGCAGATAAATAGATTCTTTGCAAATTCCAAAGACTTGAAAACAATCAATTATTTTGCCAAAGAAATTGACTTAGAAGATTTAAAAATCAGCCGAGATTCATCATTTTTAAATTTTAAGTCTGGGTCTGTGGTCGTGCAAAATTTACTCTTGTCAAAACCTTCCGATCAGTTTGACGAATCCAAGCTATCCATATTTTCAAAAATAAAAATTGACAATATTAAAATTAATCACGGTTTAAAAAACTTGCAAAGTATAGGGGAGGTTAATTTTAGCGATGGAGGAAATATTAATTTTGATAACAGAGAATTGGCGATGGTTTCCAAGGAAGATCCCAATAAAAAATTAGCGAAAGAATTAAATCTAAAAATCAACAATTTGGATTTAACCAAATTTTCCGAAGCTTTGCAAACAACTCTAAATTATCAAATTTCTAGCGGTAAATTAGATTTAGATATCAAAATAAAAACCGAAAATAAAAAAATAAAAGGCAAGGTGAAAATTCTTTTAACTCATCTTGAGCTAGATAAAAAAAATGAATTTGGAGAAAATTTAGAAAATGACTCGTCAATTCCACTTAAAACTGCTCTTTTTATTATTACAGACAAGCACGGAAACATTAATTTAAAATTTAATGTTTATGGAGATAAAAATGATTTGAGTTTTAATTCATTAAATATTTTTGGTAAAAGCTTGGCATCATTAATTATTTCTAAAGCTGGTTCAATAATAACAACTACTTTAAGCACTGAATTTGCTCCCGCCATTTTATCCTCAATTCCAACCTCTCCTGCCGACCTGCTTTCTCTGGCTAGTGGCGCTTACAGAACTATTGCTAAGCCTCGATTTAAAGACCTAGAATTCGCGCCATTAACTGATCAATTGACTGAGGATTCTAAAATAAGATTGGAAGATTTTTCTAAATTTTTAGTGGATCATGAAAAACTCAAATTCAAAATTTGCCCAATTGTTAGCCTCTTTGAATCGGAACAAAAAAATACCAAGGAAAAGATTGATCAAAAAACTGCTCTTTTACTTGCCAATCAAAGAATTGATGTGTTAAAAGACTTCTTTAAAAAAAGAATGGAAAATGGTTTAGAGCAAATAATTTTTTGCAGACCCGCAATATCGAATACCAGAAGAAATATTAGCGAAGCAGAAATTTCAATTTAAGAAATATTATCAGCTAGTAGTTCCTAATTTTAAAATTTAACCAAACTACAAAATGACAAAAGATAAAAACAAAGATTTAGGAATTCTTCCAAATTGGGATTTAACCGATTTTTATGATGGAATTACTGATAAAAAAATTACTACAGATTTTGCAAATTCTGCAAAATTAGCAGAGGAATTCAAAATAGAATATCAAGGAAAATTGGCAGAAATTTCTGCTGATGATTTTGCTCAAGCTATCAAAGAATATGAAGGAATTTCTGAAATTTTGGGGAAAATTTCTAGTTTTTCTTTTTTAAACTACACCACCAATCTTAATAACCAAAAATACACGGCTTTCTATCAAGATTGTTCAGAAAAAATTAATAATATTTTTAGTAATTTGGTTTTCTTTGAGCTTGAAATTAATGCAATTGATGATGGTAAATTAGAAAATTTGATTAACCAAAATAAGTATTTGCAAAAATATCAACCCTATTTGCGAGATGTGCGAGTTTTTAAGAAATATCAATTGAGTGAAGATTTAGAAAAATTACTACTCGAAAAATCTGCAACTGGAGCTTCGGCTTGGAGTCGTTTATTTGATGAAACCATCGATAATTTGGAATTTCCATTTGATGGAGAAAAGCTAAATTCTTCGAAAATTTTCGACTTAATGTCGAATCCAGATGAAAAAATTAGAAGAAAAGCCGCCAAAACCATTGGCGAAACTTTAAAGTCCAACAGCAAATTATTGGCCTACATTACCAATATTTTAGCTAAAGACAAAGATATTTCCGACAAATGGCGTGGATTTAAATCTCCTATTTCTAGCAGAAATTTGAGCAATTTTATTGAAGACGAAGTTGTGGATTCTTTGATTGAAACCGTCAAAAAAAATTATCCAACTATTTCTCACCGCTACTACAAAATTAAAGCCAAAATTTTAGGTATGGAAAAAATGCATTATTCTGATCGAAATGCACCAATTTTGGAAGCTGAAAATCAAGTGATTTCTTGGGCCGATGCCAAAGAAATAGTCTCTACAGCCTACAATTCTTTCTCACCAAAATTGTCTGCAATTGGGCAAAAATTCTTTGACAATAATTGGATTGACGTTCCTGCTCGTGACGGAAAAAATTCTGGTGCTTTTGCCCACCCAACTATTCCAAGTGTCCACCCTTATTTAATGCTTAATTATCAAGGAAAGATTCGCGATGTCATGACTTTAGCTCATGAACTTGGCCATGGAATTCATCAAGTTTTAGCAGGTTCACAAGGAAATTTAATGGCAGGAACACCTTTAACACTAGCAGAAACCGCTTCAGTTTTTGGCGAGCAATTAACCTTCCAAGAAATTCTTAAACGTGAGAAAGACCCACAAAAACGAAAATTAATTATTGCCGGAAAAGTGGAAGACATGATTAACACTGTGGTTCGTCAAATTGCCTTTTTAGATTTTGAAAGAAAAGTTCACAATGCCCGCAAAAAAGGAGAAATTTCCCTTGATCAATTAAATGAATTCTGGATGGAAGTTCAAAAAGAGAGTCTGGGCGATATTTTTACTTTCGACGACGAATACAAATATTATTGGTCCTACATTCCACATTTCATTCATTCGCCATTCTATGTTTATTCCTACGCCTTTGGAGATTGCTTGGTAAATTCGCTTTATGGTGTCTACAAAAATGCCAAAGAAAATAACTTTGAAGATTTTGAAGAAAAATATCTAAACATGCTAAAAGCAGGCGGAACCTTGCATCACAAAGAATTGCTAGCTCCTTTTGGACTAGACGCTAGCAAAGCAGATTTCTGGCAAAAAGGTCTAGATGTTATTATCTCCTACATTGACGAACTTGAAAAATAATTTTAAGGAACCTAAAAGTTACTACTCTAATGGGCATTAACTTTTTATTATTAAAGAAAAATGAAAATACTCGCCTTCGACACAACAAATTCAACGCTTTCGGTAGCAATTCTATTTGATGGAAAAATCGTCGCTCAGAAAAATATTTTAGAAGCTAATCAGCATTCAGCTATTTTAATTCCTTCAATTGAGGAATGTTTAAATAAGGCAGAAATTTGGTATTCCAATTTAGATTTAATTGCTTTTACCAATGGACCTGGAAGTTTCACAGGAATTCGAGTTGGCCTTTCTTGCGCCAAAGCTTTAGCAATTTCGACCGATATTCCAATTATTGCAGTGAGCAGTTTGGCCACGATTGCTTACAGCTATTTAAGTGAACATAAAAAGATATTAGTTGTTAACGATGCCAGATTAGATGAGTTTTACTTACAAGAATTTGTGATTGAGGAAGGCAGATTGAAAACTATTCTTGAGCCAACAATTATTGGCTCTGAGAGAATAAGGGAATTTTTTCCTGATGAAAAATTCATTCTGGCTGGAAGTGCCAAAAATATGATTAAAGACAATTTGAAGAAAAGTGATTTAGAAAACGCGATTATTTTTCCTAAAGATGATTTTATTGATGCTAAAAATGTCGCTTTTCTAGCGCTAGATATTTTTGATAAACAAGGATCTAGGTCCGAAAATGAAGCTCTCTACATTAGAAAACCAAAAATTAGCCAAAGGAAAAGGAAGAATAAATCTTAAAAATTAACCCTATTTTACCTAGTTCCATTAAAAATTTAGGACTAAAGACTAAGAATCCAGCAAATCACCTCTCCTCATAGCAGTAACTTCTTTAGCTTTTGCCAATCGCCAATCATCAATTTTTTTATGGTGCCCCGAAAGCAAAACATCTGGCACTTCTCTGCCTTTCCAGATTTGTGGTTTGGTGTAGTGCGGATATTCCAGCAGATTGTCAAAAATACTTCCTTTGCCGTTTCCAAAACTTTCTTCCTTCAAAGAATCGTCACCTCCCAAAACTCCTTCTAAATTTCTAATAACAGCATCAATCATCGCCATTGCCGGCAGTTCTCCACCAGATAAAACGTAATCACCAATAGAAATTTCTTCAATTTGATATTCCTCTAAAACTCGCTCATCAACGCCTTCATATCTTCCGCAAATGATGGAGATTTCTTTTACAGAGCTTAAATCAACAGCCTTTTTTTGATTGAAAACTTGACCTCTTGGCGAGGGATAGATGATTTTCTTATTCCGAAAATCAGAAATATTCGCCTCAATTGCCTCTCCCAAAACATCGGCTCTCATCAACATTCCAGAACCTCCGCCAAATATTGTGTCATCAACTATTTTTCTTTTTCCAATTCCAAAATTTCTAATGTCAATGATTTCAAGCTGCCAAATATTCTTTTTTAAAGCATCCCCAACAATTGATGCTCCTAAAATTCCGGGGAAAAATTCTGGAAAAAGTGTAAAAATTTTAACTATTAATTGGGGATTTTCTTGATTCATTTTTTGGAATAATTTCTAGATAAAAAAAGGTCCCACCGGTGGCACCTTTTTTAGAAGTAAGGATTTTATCTGAAGTAGCTTTTGTCTGAAATGATTTTTTTAAAAAAACTTGAAATATTAATTATTTTTTTCATCTAACTCTTCATCTAGAGCTTCAACAATTTCAGGAAGATCGAAAGTTAAATATCCTTCTTCAATATTTACTTCGGGGAAAATTTTACCAGAAAAAGCAAAATTACTAATTTGGGTTTTTAAATATCTCTCGTCACTAAATGTAATTTCTATTAATCCTCCAGCACCGTAATCATTAACAGATTTAACTATTCCAATGGTTTTTTTTTGTAAATCCAAAACCTTCAAACCAATTAGGTCGATGTAATAAAATTCACCTTTGCTGGCTTTTCTAAGATCAGTTCTTTTGATAAAAAGTTCAGTTCCACGCAATTGTTCTGCAGCTGTGCGATCGTTTATTCCTTCAATTTGAGCCGTAAAAACATCGCTATTAGCACTAGGAATTTGATTAATAATTTTAATTTTTAATTCTCCTCCTAAAGATATTTGAAGGGCAGATTCTGCAGTAAATAGTTTTTTGGAATATTTATTAATATCGGCAGGATCGGCAGTAAAACTCATTATTTTAACCAATCCTTTAATTCCATGAGCTGAGGTAATTTTTGCAATAATAATATTATTCATTTTTTATTTTCTAGATTGTGAAGCAAGAGGTAAGATATTACCTATTGGTATTGGCAATATTTTGCAAAATAGAATTCACAAAAGTAACTTTTTTAGTGTCGTAAAAACAACCAGCCAGATCAACATATTCGTTAATTACAACCTTAGTAGGAATGTCCTTCAGATATTTTAATTCAAAAGTTCCAAGCCTCAAAATTTGCAACATCACTTCCGACAAATCTTCAATTTTCCATTCATCTTTAAGTAATGCTTTAATTTGATCATCAATTTTATCTTGGGAAAAAGTTAAGCCAGAAAGTAAGGTTTCTAAGAATTCCTCATCAATTTTATCGGCAATTGAAACGCTGTCTTCATCTTCTGTAAAAGAGTAATTTTGAATCAGGTTTCTTAGTAAAATTTTAAGTGAGGTTTCTTGATCGTAAAAATCATATTGGTAAAGAGCTTGAGCGGCAACACACCTAGTTAAAAAACGTTTAGGTAATTTATTTTTCATTATTTAAAGATATTTTTAATAGTTAACGACGCTAACCATATTTAGATTTTTGACATTTTCGACCATTTCAACAGCAGCATAATTTTTATCTACCTTAGAAACAACGCCAGCCAAAGTTCCTGGAGGAAGCGCTTCGCCATCTCCAGAAGTGAAGACTAAATCGCCAGCTTTAACTTGGTGATCTTTTTCTAAATACAAAATTTCCATTAATTTGCTATTATTTCCAGCTAAAATACCTTTGGTTCGAGATCCGGAAACAATAATAGGAACTCTAGAATTAACATCAGTTATTAACAGAACTAACGATTTATCTGCGCCAACTTTTTTCACCCTGCCAATCAAGGCATTACTTCCAGTTACAAAATCATCTTCTTTTACTCCCTGATCAGATCCGGCTCCAATAAAGACATTGCGGCTAAAAGTTTGGTAGGAATAAGCAATCAAACGTGTAGCAATAAATTTTGTGCTTCTATCTCCCATGTAATGAAGAATATCTCGAAGTTCGCTATTTTCTTGGCTAATATTAAGGCTTTTAATGTAGAGAGATCGAAGGGCTTCGTTTTCTTTGATTAATTTAGAATTTTTATTTTTTGCATTAATTAATTCTTGAAGATCGACCGAAAAACCAATCGCCATGTTCAATGGCATTGAAATCACATTAGAAATTGGCATTGAAACTTGCACTACCGACATTGTGATGCTGTTGGTAATTTGGTGATTAACTTTTGAGGTGATTATTAAAATGATGCAGATCATCAAGAAGGTTAAAGCTTCGACCTTCTCGAAAACCCGCCTAATATCGTGGTAGGAAAAAAAGCTGATTCGAGTTTTTTTGTATTCTATTTGCTTTCCAAACATCGTTTAGCACTCTTCATTAAAAGCTCTTAATCTTGTCTAAATAAAACTGCTCTAAACATTTTCATATCTTCAAGAACCTTGCCGCAACCATTAACTACGCAGAGTAATGGATTTTCAGCAACAAAAACTGGTAGATTAGTCGCTTGTCTAATGACGTAATCCAAGTTTTTAAGACCGGCTCCACCACCACTCAAAACAATTCCTTTTTCAACAATATCGGAAGATAACTCAGGAGGAGTACATTCAAGAGCAACTTTAATAGCATCAACAATTTGATCGACTGTTTCTGCTAAACTTTCAGCAATTTGTTTTTCAGTTAAAATAATTTCTTTAGGAATTCCACTTGCTAAATCACGACCTTTAACCTCAATTTTTGCTCCCTCACCTTCTTCTGGAGGACAAGCTGCGCCAATATTTTTCTTAATTCTCTCTGCGGTTGCTTCGCCGATTAGTAAATTGTGATATCTGCGAATGTAGGAAATAATGGCATCGTCCATTTTATCGCCACCAACACGAACTGATCTTGAATAAACAATTCCACCTAAAGACAAAATTCCAACTTCTGTTGTTCCGCCACCAATGTCGACAACCATTGAACCTGTTGGCTCCGTAACTGGTAAATTAGCTCCAATTGCAGCTGCCATTGGCTCTTCAATTAAGAAAACTTGATTAGCCCCTGCGCCTTCCGCAGCATCTTGAATTGCTCTTCTTTCAACAGGAGTTGATCCTGATGGAACACAAATGATGATGGTTGGTCCGAGCCAACTTCTAGTTTGGTTAACTTCACGAATAAAATGCTTAATCATTTCTGCTGCAACTCTAAAATCTGCAATAACGCCGTCTTTCAAAGGTCGAATTGCATCAATTTTTGCTGGTGTTCTTCCAAGCATCATTTTAGCGGTGTTACCAAAAGCGCAAGGAATCATTTTGCCATTTTCATGCATCAAAGCCACGACTGATGGCTCGTTTAAAACAACACCCTGTCCTTTGCCATAAACCAAAGTATTAGCAGTTCCAAGATCAATCGCAATATCTCTGGAAGTGATTGAGAAAAATTTTTTAAACATTTTATTTTTTATTAATTGTTGAATATTTGAGGCATTAAAAAGAAGTATTTGCTAAATCTTTAATGCGGCAAAAGTAGAATTTATTTTATTTAAGCAATCGATATAGGCATTGGCTGAAGCAACCAAAACATTTAAATTGGAAGCGTTACAAGTAGTAGTTTTTTCATCTTTTCCAAGGCGAACCGTCGCAGTTGCTTGCGAATCAATTCCGCCGTTAACGGCACTAATTTGGTACAATTTCAAAACTTCATTATGAGGAATTAATTGTCTAATTGCCTTAAAAATAGCATTAACTGGGCCATTATTCGAAGAAAATTCTGCAGTTTTCTCTTCACCATCAATAGTAATTTTCAGAACAACCTCAGAAACATCAGAATCTGATTTAATAGTTAAGTCAAGTAATTGATATTTAGAATTATTCTGAAGAACTCCATCGTGCAGCAAAGCAATAATATCTGCATCACCAATTTCTTTTTTGCGATCCGCTAAATCTTTAAATTTTACAAAAGCATTTTCTAAAGCATTATGATCCAAATCGTAGCCCAGTGTTTTTAATCGATCTTTAAATGCGGCTCTTCCACTATGTTTTCCAAGAACCATCAATGATTTCTCCAGACCAATTGATTCAGGCGTCATAATTTCGTAGGTATTACGATTTTTCAACATTCCATCTTGATGAATTCCGCTTTCGTGAGCAAAAGCATTAGCGCCAACAATTGCCTTATTGTATTGAATAGGAAAAGAAGTGGCATTGGAAACTAGCTTTGAAGCTCTGGAAATTAAAGTTGTGTCGATATTGGTGTCGAAATTGTAAAAATCGTTTCTGGTTTTAATTGCCATGACAATTTCTTCTAAAGCAGCATTTCCTGCTCTTTCGCCAATTCCATTAATAGTACATTCAACTTGGCGAACTCCTGCCAAAACTGAAGATAAAGAATTTGCCACCGCAAGACCCAAATCGTTGTGACAATGGCAAGAAAGAATTGCTTTATCAATATTAGAAACGTTGTTTTTAATATTAGTAATTAGATCAAAATATTCTTCAGGAGTTGTGTAGCCAACGGTGTCTGGAATATTAATAACTCCAGCTCCAGCTTTAATTGCAGTTTCAATGGCTTTGTACAAAAAATCTAGCTCACTTCTGGTTCCATCTTCGCAGGACCAATCAACCTGTGCGCACAAATTTCTTGCCAAAGAAACGCTGCTGGTGATTGCCTCTAGAACCTGATATTCATCCATTTTTAATTTGGATTGCATGTGAATCGGACTAGTAGCAATAAAAGTATGAATTCTAGGCTGCAAAGCTGGTTTAACAGCTTCCGCCGCTTTTATAATATCGTTTTCTCGAGCCCTAGCAAGGCCGCAAATAACTGAATCTTTAACTATTGTAGCAATTTTATGAACCGCAGCAAAATCTCCATCGGAAGCTATCGGGAAGCCAGCCTCAATAACATCGACTCCCATTTTTTCTAGCATTTTAGCCACGGCAAGCTTTTCGTCTAAGTTCATTGTCGCACCAGGAGCTTGTTCTCCATCGCGGAGCGTGGTGTCGAAGATAATTATTTTATCTTTTGCATTGTCTTTGTTTGTATTGTTCTGAGACATTGATTCTTAAGGGAATAATAGGAGAAATTAGGCATCAAATTCTAGGAAATTAATTGTTTAATGCAAATGAAATTAGGTATCAAAATTAAAATTTATGCCAATTTTTATTTAAGATATTTAGAAAAAATTCATTCAAATAATTTTAATCAAAATTATTAACAATTAAAATAAACAAAATTATGCCTTAATTAAAAAATCCACTTCAATTAGCTGGGAATGATTATCAAGAATAACATTCAGAAGATTTTTCTAAAGAACTTTTTAGGGTAAAAGACTCAGAAAATGCTGAATTTAATGGACTTAAAACATTCACATTTATCACTTCAATGCCGGATGGAAAAAAGGTTTTATTCAATATCATTTTCACGACACTTTAAAACTTTTAGCATCTGTAGGAAGCGCAATCAAAGTCCCTTACAACCAACAATTACAAGCAATTGGTGCAGAACCAAATGAAGCTTACGGAGCAATAATTTATTGCGTTAAAAATGCCGCCAATCATAAAATATGCCAATCGACACCGATAGTTTTTGATTAAAATGCATGGCTATTATTAGTTATTTAAAAAGGAAGGAGTTGCTCAATTTAACACTAGAGCACAAGATGCAGCTTTATTTAGCTATCAAGACATCAATATGAGCAAGGTGATGAGTAAAGAATCTGCATCATTCAATAAGTTTGAAAGATAAGATATTACCTATTTTTCAACACAAAAAGAAATTGAAGAAAGCTACTATAACGGCACCTTAAAAAACAACGGGCTCGTTTTGACGCAAAAATCAACACATTGTTTCTTACAATTAAGCTCGTTAATTTGTAGAAAAATTACCAAAAGGACAATTTTTTGCCTTTGATGGATGGGGAGTTGCAAACCCTAAAGCAATTGAAATAGATGCAAAAGAAGCTCAAAAAGCCATTCATGGCGGAGCAAATCAATATGAAGCCTCGAAAATGGGTAATTTCTATTCGAATGTTGCTAAACCACATATTGCGATCGATTTTAATGTAAATTTTAAGTATAACATCATAGAAAAAGACTCTGGAGGTAAAAAAGTTACCACTGAAATGTCTGAGCAAGAAAACTCTACAGCTGACTTTAAAGGAAGGGGACAATTTCAAGATGTCATTGCAGAACCTGGCAATAGTTTAGTTATATTTGGAGGAAGATTGACTCGTCGAAACATGATTGCTTATTTGTCTGAAACCTTTGCAGTTTTGGGAGGTAGAACCTGATCTATTAAAGAGTTGGAAGCTGATTTATACAAATCAAAAGTTTAGTTAGTAAAGGCGATTAGCCAATTAGAATGGCTGTTGGAAAAAATCTTACATAATATGTCGAGACTTTCTACAAAGAAAATGGAATGGAAAAATTGTTAGAAGGATTAGTTTTGGGAGAAACTCTTCTTGATACGATAAATCAAGCCTTGAAAAAAGGATTTTTAAAATCAAACACTACAGATAAATCTCCAGCAACAAAAGATTAAGCCAGTTTTTTGGTGAAAGAAACAAAGCGGTTTTCTACTTGTGAAGTGCAAAAGGTTATGGATGAAGACTATAAAAAAACAGATGTCAATCTAGGCTAAATCTTTTAGATCAGATTATTTAATTTATTTAATGAAATTAGACCGAGTTATATTTTTAAATTCTAAAAATATGATCAAAATGAAACATATTTAAAAAAATAAGAGATTTATTTAAATCATGGTTTGACACTTTATTACCACGAATCTAATGTGATTATCTCTTTATTAACAAAATCTACAAAAAAAATGTCTGTAATTCAAAAATCTGATTTAATCAAACAAGTCGCCGCTTCAACTGGAAACACTGTAAAAGATACAGAAAGTACCATTAATGCTCTTTTAGCTACTATTAGAGATAGCTTAAAATCTAACGACAAAATCCAATTTACTGGATTTGGTTCTTTTAATGCTAAAAACGTTCCTGCTAGAAAAGGTAGAAACCCTGCAACTGGAGCAGAAATCGAAATTTCAGCTAGAAGACAAGTTACTTTTAGTGTTGGAAAAGAATTAAAAGATACTGTTAATTCTTAATTTAAGAATTTTAGTTCTTATAAAAGAGGTCGATCGTCTAGGTCGTCCTCTTTTTTTTGTGCTTTTTTTTGAATTGATTTGTTGCAATAAAAAGATCCACCTTTAGCAAGGAACTAATGATTCATATTTGTGAATAGATAAGAGTTGATTACAGATTTTTAATAATATGCTCCACCTTCCCCGCTATAAATATTTGATCACCTTCCTCAAGAAGAATTGTTGGATGTTTTTTATTAAAAGATTTCAGTAAAACATTTCCATAAAGATCTTTGAAATATTGTTTAATTACCGCCATACCGTTAATTGAACAAACCACAATATCGTCATTGTAGAATTCTAGCTTTTTTTGAACTATAACAAAATCTCCTTCAAAAATATTAGGTTCCATTGAATCTCCCTTAGCTTTTATCATAAAAGCATTTTCAGTTTTAAAGCCAATTAAACTAGAAGCCATTGGAATTCTATCTTGCGGATCGCCATCAAGAAAACACCCCTCCGCTCCACATCTGGCTTCACCATAAAAATTAATGTAACTAATTGGTTTTTCAGGAGTTGTTAGAACTTGATAATCCGAAGGATTATATTCATTTCTTTTCAAATATCCTTTCTTCTCCAGCTGCTTTAAATGGTGCAAAACTAAATTGTTGGAAGAAGCATCCATTTGCCTAACCAACTCCGAAAGCGGTAAAGGGCTATTCTGATTTTTTTCTAAAATTGAAAGTAGTTGCTCTTGTTTGGGGTGTAATTTCATTGTCTTAGATCTTAAATTTATAATTTTAATGAATTCTAAGCGCGGATAAGAATAAGGCAAACATAATTTGCGGTTAACAAATCGTTGACTTATTTAAGAAGTGAATCAATTAACAAATTTTTTTAAAACTTAGACTTAGAATTTTATCAAACATAAAGTCGCAGTTACAAAATGAGAACTGCCGCAAGGATTAACTAAAAAAGCTATTGTAAGCACCAAATTCTAGTGGGATAATAGTGGAAAAATATAGAATTTAATTTACCAAAATTATCCTTGCGCTGAATTAATTTATTTTTTGTTAAAAATCCATTTTTCTAAAATATCAGATAAATCTTTGTCGTAAATAGGCTTAAAAAGGTAATCGTCCATACCAGCTGCCAAACATTTTTCTTTATCTTCTTTAAGAGCATTTGCGGTTACGGCAATAATAATGCTCGCGGTTTGTTGATTTTTCTGCTCTAAATCTCTAATTATTCTAGTTGCTTCATAGCCGTCCATTTCTGGCATTTGACAATCCATTAAAATAATATCAAATTTTTGCTTAAGAACCTGTTCAACAGCCTCTTCACCATTTCCAGATGGAGTGACTGAGCAGCCATACTTACTTAATAGATTGATCATTACTTTTTGATTAATACTGTTATCTTCCGCAAGCAAAACATTAATATTTTCTAGGTTAATTGGATCTTTATATTCTGGATCTTTTATTTTAACCACAATTCCAGATTGCACCTCAGAAAAACCAAGATTTATAGTAAAATAAAAATTTGAACCTTCATTTAAAATACTTTCAACCTTCATATCTCCACCCATCATTTGTACCAATTCTCGACAAATTGGCAGACCAAGGCCACTACCTCCGAATTTTCTAGTGGTACTAACATCAGCTTGATCAAATTTATGGAAAATTTTATCAAGTTTATCTTTCGGAATTCCAATTCCCTGATCTTTAACTGATATTTCTAAAATTAACCGATCATTTTCCTGTTTTTCTAGCACAAATATTATGCCAATTTTCCCATTATCCATAAATTTGATGGCATTACTCACCAGATTAAACAAAATTTGTCTAATGCGTCCTTGGTCTCCAATCACATATGATGGAATTTTTTCTGAATATTCGAGATTAAAATCAATATTTTTCCCTTTTGCAATTGCGCCCATCAAAATAAGTACTTCTTGAGCGGTATTCTTCAAATCAAAATTGATATTTTCTAATTCAATTTTACCGGCTTCTATTTTTGAAATATCTAATATGTTGTTGATGATTTGCATCAAATGATCTGAGGAATCCAATATTAATTGCACATGTTCTTTTTGAATATCGTCCAATTTAGTTATTTTAAGTAAGCTAGCCATACCAATAATTCCGTTCATTGGAGTACGAATCTCATGACTCATATTAGAAAGAAAGTTGGTTTTGGCTTGGTTGAAATCCTCAGCTTTTTTTTTATCTATTTTTAAATTTTCTACCGCCATTTTAACATCGTGAATATCTAACGAAGACCCCGATAAGCGATATGGAACTCCGTCTTCATTCCAAGATGCTTGTCCACTACATTTAAACCAGCGCCACTCTCCAGACTTAGTTTTAATTCTATATTCTTGTAGATATGGGCCTTTTTTACTGAGGTGTCTTTCCATAATAATCTGGGTTGCTTCGTAATCATCCGGATGAACCCTAGATGACCATTCGCTCTCATCTTCGCCAATTTCGTTAGTCTCATAGCCAATCATTTCTTTCCAGCGGTCAGAAAAAGTTATTTTTCTAGTAATTAGGTTTACGCTCCAAGAAGCTTCCGTAGATCCTTGCCAACAAGCCTCTAAAAGATCTTTTTGCTCTTTTAGATTAACAAAATCTTTTTCCATTAATTTTTTAGCAAGATCCAACTTTTTATCAGATAATCTTCTTTCTATGGCAATATGGATTTTTTTTGACGCTAGAGACATGATATCTATCATTTCTAAGTTAGGCTCTATGGTTTTAGAAGAATAAAACTCCAATATTGCGAAAACCTCTTCATTAACTAAAATTGGCATAGCGAAACCGCCGCGAACGGCTATCTTAAAGCCCAATTTTGCCCTTAAAAAATTATCATCTTTTTGCACATCTTTAATCCATAATGGATTTTTATTTTTCAGAATCCTCCCTAGAAGACCAATGTTTATCTTAAAATTAGTCATTTGAGTGGCTTTTTTAAACATCGCAAATTTTGCCTCATCTTTCAAATACCATAATCCAGAACTAACTAAAGAATCACTTTTTTGGTCGTACAAATAGACATGGCCAACAGGCCAAGTCATATGAGTACAAATTTCATCAAGCGCAATTTGGAGAATTTGATTAACATCGAAAGATGGATTATAAATGGAGTCCAACGCTCTAGTAAGATTCAAAATAGACGTTCTTTCTTCAGGCAGTTTTTTTTTAAATTTAAAGCGTAGCATTTTCATATTTTCTTGAAAGTTTCATAAAGTACGGCACAGGAATTCAATCCATAAATAAATATTCTTTAACTTTAAGGAAGATAAATCAGTCTTCCACAAATAATTGCATTATTAATTTATAACGTTTCAAAATGACCCATGTGAATTATAATTTAATACTTAATGCAACAATTCTGAACTTTTTTGGCTTTTTTTATCACAAGATTGGATCTGTAAATAATGGTGTTTAGTGGAGAATAAATTTAGATTTTTTCTTAGAGTTTTAGATCTGTTTTTTGAGGATAAGATAGAAGGGGAAAACCTCCCCTACCTTGAGGTAAAAAAGGTTTTTATCTTCGATTTAAGGGACAAAAAGATGAAGCATAAATGTGTCATTATCGATGGGATTTGGTATTAATGCTTGTAATCGCCAGTATCTCAATGAGATTAAAGTTCATTTTAGAATGTCAAAACTTATTTTTTGGTAATTTTAATTTTGGTTTTAGCATCAATTTGCGCTAATAACTCTAGTAAATCTTCTTTTTTTAGAGCCACGCATCCTGCGGTTAATTTATAGTTTTCTTTAGCGACATGCAAAAAAATTGCACTTCCTTTACCAGGAATAATGTTTTTATCATTAAATCCGATTGGCAAAATTAGATCGTAGACATGATCTTGTCGATAAAGATTTTCGGTAGAATTAGGGCAAGATTTTGATGGCAGATAGATGAATTTATTGTATTTGAGACTTTTTTGATTATCGCACCAACCGTAGTTTTCTTGAATTTTAATTAATGGTAATTTGGTTTTAACATTAGCAATTAAAATTTTATCGGCTCTGATGAAAACTTCTTTTAAATCAAAAATTCCAGTCGGAGTTTTTCCATCTCCTTCAATTTTTCCGGCGCTAGCACCACTTCTTCCAGCGGCGCATTGATATTTTTTAATTCCGTAAGAAAGTTCGCAATCCAAACCTTTAATGTGAACTTTGATAATATTTTCTTTTTCCTCTTTAAAATTTTTATATCCTTTGTAGCGAAATAAAGAAGCGGCGCGAAATTGATTTTGAATATTTTTAAAAGAAACTGCTGAAATTAAAAATCCGCCAGTATTAAATTCTTCATAATGGCGCACATAGCTGAGTAAATAAATTTCATCAACTCCATCGCTGCCCAGCACAATTCCAATATGGCCACCTTTTCCAAGGCTGTTTAATTTTTGCTTCTCGCCCGCAAAAGTTCGGAATGCCAATAAATCTCCTTCTCTAACTTTTTCAATATCATCAAATTCAATTGCTTCTAATTTTTGCGAAAAAGCTCCATAAGCTGGTAGATTTTGTTTAATTTCTTTGGGAGAAATATAGTTTTTATCCAGCATTAAATTATTTAGATTATGCAAATCTGCAGTCCACATAATATAGTTTTTATCGCTAAATGGATCAGCTTTTAATCCCGCAACATGGCTAATATAGCTCGAGCAATCGTGTGGCATAGTAAATAAATCGCTTTTATTTTTTCTAAAATTAGCAGTTCCTAAACTACCCCCAAAAGAATAGCCATTGTGAACCAAAATCATTCCTTCTTGATTATTTCTAGCGCTGTTAAAAATTGAATCTAAATCAAAATCAGCTCCTCTGGGGGTTTTATACCAATAGAATAAAGAGCTCTTCTCTAAATTTTTTTGCACATATTGCTGATATGCTTTGAGATCGATGGTTTTAAGAGTTGTTAGCATAATATTAATTACACTTGGAATTGTGGCATCGCTTTTAATATTTTGCTCATTTTCACTCATTAAATCTGGCGCCGGTAGCAAATAATTTTGCTGGTAAATATGGCCTATTATTTTTCCATTTAAAATTTGCAGAATTTTTTGATTAGAAAATGACAAGCCATTTTTAATGAAAATATTTAATTTATTAGCTTTAACTTGCGGCAAAATATAGGCGGGATTCACAGTTGGATTTTGCATAGATTCGTCAAAACCATAGAATCTTAGAGGCTTTGCGGCTGCATTAAAATTTTCAACATAAACTAATTCCTGAGCTAAATTTTGCTTAATTTTTTTGGCAAATTTGGCATCAAAAACTACTCTATTTTTCAATTTAGCTTTAATAATTTCTTGGTAGAGATTTATTAAGTCAGATTTTTGTGCCCTTCTAAATTCCGCTGCATCTTGAAAACCTTGGATAATAAAAGGATGAGAAAATTTTTGATTAATAATTTTCTCATATATTTCTTTTTTTAAAGGAACGATAGCACTTTTAGGATTTTCGTTCTCCGCCTCGCAAGAAGACAAAATCAGAATAATAACCAATACGGAAAAGTTCTTAAAAAATTGAGACATTGATTTACTAAATTGTGAGATTCTTTTGAAAATAGAGCCTAGAAGTTGACTTGGGCTCTAAGTAAAAATGAATTAATTTTATCGTTGGAACTGGTCTTTTGATCAATTCTTGAAGTCATATAATTTGCCATAAGTCTAAGGTTTTGATTTAAATACCAATTGACTCCCAAAGTAATATTTTGAGTTTTTCCGCCAATAAAGTTCTCACCTTGATTGCGCTTATTTCTGTCGTTTTCAGAAAATCTCGCTGCTAATTCTAAGGCTCCAACGCCGCCCTCATCAACAGATTTTTTAATTTTAACACCTTCATAAGTTCCTGTTTTATAATCATAAACCCTACTTTCTCCCGTCAAAATATAGGAAATCTGCGCATAATAGCTTTTGTAGGTTGCTGATTTTCCTGTTGTGCTAATCGCTCCACCCAGAGCATCGTTATCGTAATTGGTTTTATTAATAATATATTCACCTTGAAGAGACAAGGAATCGAGGCCAAGAGCTAGCTCTGCGCCATATAAATTTTCTTGATCAATTTCTTCCGATTCTCCAGATTTTTTATCTCTATCCTTTGAAGAAGTGCTTGTGGCAAGACCAAAATGGATTAATTTTCCATTAGAATTAATTGGCGCAATTGAGGCTCGAATTGAAGCTGAATATGCACTGTCGTCCTCTCTATCGCTATCTGCAATTGAGTCGCCAAATATTCCAGCAGAGATTTGCCAATTTTCTCCATGGGTTTGAGCTCCAAAACCAACCGCCCTTGGAGGCGATTCATCAGAAGCAATAGATCTGTACAAAAAAGTTATATCGTTTGAACTGGTTAATGTTTCTAGAGAGAAAAATTGTCTAAAATGACCAACTTTAAATTGGGTATTTGCAATTCCATCATAGGCGATGTAGGCATCGGTGAGTCTTGATTCGTTTCTAGAAAAATCGTTTTCAAGTTTGTAGCTAAAATTATCAGACAATTTTCCCTGCATTCCCAGCCTTGCTCTAATTATTTCGATTCCATCGTTGTAACTATATTCAGAAGCAGAGCTTTCATCGTGGAATCTGGAATCAATATGCAATCTTCCAATAATTTTTGCGCTTTTAAAGGCTTTTAAAAGTGGAGCGGGAATTTGCTGTTGGGTATTTATTTCCTGAGGATTTGCCTGATTATTTGCCTGAGGATTTATCTGGGGATTTGCCTGAGGATTTATCTGGGGATTTGCCTGAGGATTTATCTGGGGATTTTCCTGATATTTAGCCTGAAATTCTTGTTGGTATTTTGCCTGAAATTTTTCTAGAAATTCTTTCTGAGCTCTTTCTTGAGATGCTAATCTTTCTTCCAGAACTTTTATTCTAGATTCAAGTTCGGCATTATTTGCAAGTGCTGCGTTTGATCCTCCAATCATGGAGGCACAAATCGTTATTGTCGCTAATATTTTTTTCATAAATTTAATTAAAATTGATTAAAAAATTATTGGACGATTACAAGATCTATGCAACGCAGCGCAACATATTCATATTTAATATTGCAGTCAATAAATTAGTTC
>JBLHNE010000004.1:0-22061 GCA_047619265.1 Rickettsiales bacterium
TATTTGCCGGAAATGGCAACGACACTATCTATGCCTCAAATTCAGGAAGCACAATCTTTGGTAGAAATGGAGATGACACCATAATAGGAAGAGATGGTAATGATAACTTAAATGGTGGAGACGGAAACGATACTCTTAATGGCGGGTCTGGCAACGACACTCTAATCGGTGGCGCAGGTAGTGACACAATGGATGGTGGAGAAGGTTTAGATTCCATAGCTTATTGGAATGAAACCAACTCCATAATCATCGATATGGAAAACCAAACTGCATCAGGAGTTGATATTGGCAATGACACCTTCAGCAACATCGAAAGAGCTTTTGGTGGAAAAGGAAATGATATTATCAGCGCCGCTAATTCTGGAAGTATTATGTGGGGTGGTCAAGGTGATGACACTCTGACTGGAAAATCTGGCAACGACAGAATAAGCGGTGGCTCTGGAAACGATATTATTGATGGAGGAGATGGCTTTGATGATATTGCCTTTTGGAGTGCAACCAATTCCATAATAATTGATATGGAAGCAGGAACTGCATCAGGTGATGTAAATGAAGTTGGAGATGACACTTTCGCCAACATTGAAAGAGTATTTTCAGGAAATGGTGACGACACTATCAAAGCTGCAAATTCAGGAAGCGTAATATATGGAAGAGGCGGAAATGACACCATTATTGGAAGAGTTGGAAATGATTTCCTCATTGGTGGAAACGGCAATGACAACATCAGTGGCGGAGCTGGAAAAGATATTCTAACCGGAGGATCTGGAGCTGATACTTTTATCTATAATTTCTTCTCCGATAGTTCTCCTACTATTAATAGCGCCGATATCATAAAAGATTTTGAACAAGGAACAGATAAAATTGATTTGAATGAATTAAACTTAATCGAACAATTTATCACTTTTGATGAAAATCCTAATGACAACAATACGCCAGATGGTTTGAGTTATCATTTTGATAATGATAACAATACCATCATCACCCATCAAGATGAAGATGCTAATCGTGATTTTGCTATTAAATTAGCTGGTCACATTGATCTTAATAATGGTGATTTTAATTTTTAATATTTAGTGGAAATACCAATGTTCATCTTTAGGATGATCATTGGTATCTGTAAAACTTTATTTTTTGAGACCTCAAAGATTTGGATTGGCGAATTATCAAGATGTTTTTTAGATGATGGTAACTAAAAATTAGAAAATAAAGAAAAGAACAAAATCAAATTATTATGAATTGCCACCAAAATCTAAAACCTAAATTCCAGACGCGATTATCTTTGCCTTGTTTTTCATTCTCGAATTTTCATTTTCGACTTATGACCTATAGCTTGCGATCTTTTTTACTATTCGTCTTTTTGGTTTTATCAATTGAATCTCACGCCACTACTCTACAAGACGCGGTTCAAGAATCTGTCGCTAATAATCGCAATATCAAGCTTGAGAAAATTAAATTAAAATCCAGTAAAAACGATAAAAACGAAGCGATAGCAGGGTTTTTACCAGATATCAAAGCTAGTATTCAATATGGTAATCAAACCAGCACTTACAAAAATCAAACCACAGAACCTTCCACTAAAAAAAGAGCTGCAAATATTAGCTTAGAACAGCCAGTATTTGATGGTTTTCATTCAGTTTCAAAATATCAAGAAGCTAAATATCGTATCAAATCTTCATCCGCTAAAACTTCCGATAAAATTCAAGAAATTTCTTTTGAAGCGGTGCAAAGCTATTGTAATTTATTTCGCTACCAAGAAACAATTGAGCTTCAAAAAGAAAATAAAGATCTAGGCCAAGAATTTCTCAAATTAGTTAAGCGCAGAGAAGATATTAGAATTATTGATAAAAGCGAGATTATTGAATTTGAATATGAAACTTCAATTAATGAAGAAAAATATTTCGATTATCTCAATAAATTAAACCAAGCCAAATTTGATTATCAAAATGTTATTGGCGAAATTGAGGGAAAACTTATTGAGCCAATAATTGTGGAAGAAAACTTTAATAAGAATGAAATTCTTAGATCAGCACTAATATCAAATCAAACTATCAAATCTTCCCATTACGATTATTTAGCATCTAAAGCTGCACATAGTGCGGAAAAATCTAATTTCCTACCCAAAGTTTCAATCAGCGCTTCTATCGGTAGAGAACAATCTGTGGTCTATTTAGATAACCAAGATGTAGATAGCAGCTCTATCTTTTTAAATGTTTCAATACCTATTTTTTACAAGGGTTTAGAATATTCTAATACCAGAAAAGCCAAATATGCTCAGGAAGCAGCGAAAGAAACATATAAAATTGCTAGTGAAAATATTGAGAAAACAGTAAATCAGGCTTTAGAGGAATATGATTTTTTTTCAGAAATGAATAAAACCAATAAGAAACTATTTGATCTTTCTAAGGCTCGGGAGAAAATTTTTAACAAAAGATCCAAGTCAAAAATTGAAGATCCTATTGAGGTAATTCGCACTCAAATCACAACCAATGATCGCAAGATAAAATATATTGAATCTCAAATGAATTTGGTGATCGCTTATTATAAAATAAAGTATTTCCTAGGGGAAATTTAATGGGAGAAATTTAATGTCTAAAAATCAGTAACAGAAAATGCAGCAGCAAACAAAAATCATCAAATCGGCTTTAAATTCCTGCAAAAGAGCTTTTTATTATTGCTTTCTTTTCAGCTTTTTTATCAGCATTTTCACTCTTGCTTCCTCGATTTATTCACTACAAGTTCTAGATCGAGTTCTTTCCAGTAACAGCTTCGACACCTTGCTCTATTTGACCATAATTGTCTTAGCATTTTTGGTTTTTTTTGGAATCATAACCACCGTTCGCGGTGCGGTATTTTTGCATATTTCCAATTGGCTTGATGAAAAACTATCTCCAATTCTATTTAACAGCACTATTGAATCTGGAGCTGCTAGAAAGAATATTAGCAGTCAAAATATGCGCGATTTGCAAACTGTTAAATCTTTTATAGCTAGCCCAAATTTGGCCACTATTTTTGATGCACCTTTTGCCATTATTTACCTACTTGTCATTTTCTACATTCACTGGATCAATGGTTTAATCACTTTAGTTGGAGCGTTAATAATGCTTAAAATTGCCTATTTAAACGAAAGGGCAACCAAAGAATTAATTGATAAAACCAATCAAATGCAAGGCGAGGTGATGAAAGATTTTGAGATTATTTCCTCTAATTCTGAAGTAATTAACGCCATGGGAATGAAGAATAATGTGCGCGGAAAATGGCAAGAAAATAATAACGAACTGCGCAAAATGTCTTCTGAATTAGCGGCAATTAGCAATCGATTTTCTTCAACTTCTAAATCTGTCAGAATGGTCTTAAGCACCCTTACCATGGCAGCAAGTGCAATATTGGTGATGAACAATAAAATGTCTGCAGGTGGAATTATTGCCACTTCAATTCTGGCTGGAAAAGCTTTGGCGCCATTTGATTCGGCAATTGGCTTGTGGAAATCTCTTAAAACTTTTAAAGCGGCATATTTGAGGCTCAATGAATCGCTTAAAAATTATGTAGAAAATAAAGACAAGATTAAATTACCAACTCCTAAGGGAGAAATTTCTGTTGATAAATTGGTTTACAAATTAGAAAAATCTGATCGCCTGCTTCTCAAAGGAATTTCATTTAAAATTAATCAAGGCGAAGTAATTGGAGTTATTGGCCCGACTGGAAGTGGAAAAACAAGCTTATCAAGGCTTCTGGTTGGGGTTTTAAAACCAAATTCTGGTACAATTCGTATTGATGGCGCCAATTTATTTGATCAAGATTTAGAAAAAATCGGCAAATATATTGGCTATTTACCCCAAGATGTTGAGTTATTTAAAGGTTTAGTGAAGCATAATATTTCCAGAATGGATCAAAATGCCAAAGACGAAGATATTATTAGGGCAGCGCAATTTTGCGATGTTCACGACATTATTCTTTCCCTGCCAGATGGCTATGAAACAATGGTAGAAAAAGACGCTAGTAATTTGTCGGCAGGGCAACGACAAAGAATTGCTCTTGCTAGGGCATATTATGGCGATGTTAAATTTGTAGTTCTGGATGAGCCAAATTCTAATCTAGACGCCGATGGAGAAACGGCTTTAAACACCGCAATTTTGCGCGCAAAAGAGCATAAAATAACCACAATTGTCATTACTCATCGCGCCTCAGTTGCCAAAGTTTGCGATCGGATTATGGTTTTAAAAGACGGAGAAATAACCTTTAAGGAAGCTTTGAAAACTGTTAATGAAACGCAGAAACCAAAATAAATTAACATGATGGAATTTTACCAAAAATTAACAATAAAGATTAAGAACCGATTTAATTTGGCACTTCAGACAAAATTTGGATCTAAACTTAAAAACAATTTATCTTTTTTTACACCTGCCCAAAAAGTTGAAGTTGAACCTATGATTCCAGATGTTTCAGGATCTTCTTTAGGACAAATGCAAATTAATCCGGAAGATAAATTAACCAGTCCAGCCATTAAACAATCAGTTAATTATGGCGTTAAATCTTTAATTATATTTGCTGCAATATTTCTAACTTGGGCAATTTTTATGCCAATTCAATCGGCATCAATTGCTGAAGGAAAAATAGTTTTAGATTTCAACCGCAAAACGATTCAGCATTTGGAGGGTGGAATTATTGATCAAATTCTGATCAAAGAAGGGCAAACGGTTCAAAATGGTGATATTTTACTCTATCTTCACGACATTAAAGCCAAAACTGAACAGCAAATTTTACAAGAAAGGTTGTGGGCAATGCAGCTGCAAAAAGAACGCTTGCTTGCTGAAAATGAAAATAAATCAGTAATTAATCTTGATGATTTTTTTAGTAAAAATGGTGAATTATCTGAATCTGATTCTGCTAAATTGGAGGAAATTACAAATAATCAAATTCGTCTTTTTGAGGCAAGAAAAGCTAAAAGATTGGGTGAAATTAGGGTTTTGGAAAAGAAATTTAAATCTTCACAAACCAGATTAAAAATATTTAGAAAAGAATTGTCGTTAATCAAGCCATTAGTCAAGGAAGGAAATTTACCAATTTTGCGTGAGCTAGAGCTTGAAAAATCAATTGTTGAACTCGACGCCGAAACCGAAGTTAATCGCCTGCAAATTGCCAATTACACCAATGAAGATTTAGGAACGGCTCTAAAGGAAATTAAAGAAACCGATATGGAAATTGTCGGGCTTTTTAATCAACTTTCTGCTTCAAAAGATATTCTCAAAAGATCGGCAATAGTTTCTCCGGTGAGAGGTAAAGTTATGGATATTAAATATCACACCATTGGCGCTGTTGTTCCTGCTGGTGGTGAAATTTTGAGTATTGTTCCAACTAATGAGGAATTGATTATAGAGGCAAAAGTTCGCCCACAAGATATTGACAATATTGCCATTGGAATGGAGGCAAAAGTCGCCTTAACGGCTTTTACAGGCAATAAAGTTCCAAAAATGAATGGCAAGGTTTTGAATATTTCTGCCGATATTATTACCGATGAACAATCGCAAGAATCATATTTTTTAGCGCGAGTTAAAATTGATCAAAAAGAAATTGATAATCTTAAAGCCGAAATTGAACTCTACCCCGGAATGCCGGCACAAGTGTTTATTGTTGGTGGAGGAAGAACGTTAGTTTCTTATCTGCTTACTCCGCTTTCCGATTCAGCCTATAGGGCATTTAGGGAAGAATAGATTGTTTAGTTATTTTATTGAAATTTATAAATTATCACAATTAACTCCTAATAAATTATTTGTAGTTGCAATTATTTCTTTAATTAATTCTAATTTACGGATCTTGCCAAAATATTGGTTTTACCTCCCTCAATTCTTAATAATTAAAATGAAAAAAATCATCTTATCGTTGTTTTTTCTTTGCTGTTTTTCAAGTTTTGCAAATGCAGGAATGACAATATCCAGCCCTGATTTTAAGCAAGGGGAAACAATTCCAAAAAATAATGTTTTTAATGGTTTTGGATGTACGGGGTCAAATATTTTCCCGCGCATTGAAATTAAAGATATTCCTCTCGATGCCAAAAGCTTAGCAGTAACAATATATGATCCAGATGCTCCAACTGGAAGTGGGTGGTGGCATTTTATTGCTTATAATATTCCAACAAGAACTAGCTCAGCAATTCTAGGAAATAACAATATTAACCATATTAAAATTGATAATATTAAAGATTTTGTTGATGGAACTTCGTTTGGCAGAAATGACTACGGAACTTTTGATTACGGAGGTCCTTGCCCACCAAAAAATCATGGTGTTCATCGCTATGTTTTAACTGCTTATGCCCTTGGAACTGAAAGAATTTCTCTTCCTGGTAATTCACCTGCTGCAATGATTGGTTATAATATTAATGCGAATATGATTGAAAAAGCTGCTATTACTTCTTTTTACAAAAGATAAAATTTACTTATTATCAACCTTAAAACTTAAAAACTATGAAAATTAATTTTGTTAATTCTCTTGAATTTCAAGAAAATAAGAACAACGCATTAGTGCTTTTAATTAGCGAAGATTTTGCTAAAAAATCTAAAGAAATCTACGTAAAAAGAGCTAAAGATTTTTATAATTTTACTGGAAAACCAGACCAAATAAACACTCTAGCAATAGATGAAATGTTTTTGATTTTGGTAGGAATTGGAGAGGAGAAGAATTTTGATGGCCTAGCTTCGCAAAAAGTTGGCGGCAAAATTTCTGCCTATTTAAACGCTAATAAAATTAAAGACGTCGTAGTTTCTCTTAATAATGAAAGTGAAATTGCTGCTGATGTTGCTTTTGGAATTAAGCTACAAAGCTATCGTTTTAATAAGTACTTCAATGATAAAATTGAAGGTAAAGAAGTTTCTTTAAAAACAGTTAACATTGTGACCAAAGAAGTTGCTAAAGCTAAAAAGAAATTTACTCAACTAGATTTAGTTGCTCAGAATATTTTCCTAGCTCGCGATCTGGTTTCCGAACCAGCTAACGAATTAAACCCTGAAAGCTACGCTAAAATTTGTCAGGAAATTAAAGTAGCCGGTCTTGAAATTGAAGTTCTTGGCGAAAAAGAAATGAAAAAATTAGGAATGGGAAGCTTGCTTGGAGTTGGTCAAGGAAGTGATTTTGAATCTAAATTAGTAATCTTTAAATATTTTGGCGCTAAAAACAAAACTAAAGCTCCTTTGGCTTTCGTTGGAAAAGGCGTTACCTTCGATACTGGTGGAATTTCTATCAAGCCATCCAATAATATGGAAGATATGAAAAGCGACATGGGTGGTTCTGCTGTGGTAGTTTCGTTGATGAAATTATTGGCGGAAAGAAAAGCTAAGGTTAATGCAATTGGTGTGATTGGACTCGTTGAAAATATGCCGTCTTCAAATGCTCAGCGCCCTGGCGATGTTGTTGTTTCAATGTCTGGACAAACAATTGAAGTTATTAATACCGATGCAGAAGGAAGATTAGTTTTGGCAGATGCTCTGCATTACGCCAACACTAAATTCAAGCCAGAATTGATTGTCGATTTAGCAACTTTGACTGGAGCTGTTATTGTTTCGCTATCCGACATTCATGCCGGCTTATTTTCCAATGACGACAAAATTGCTGATCAAATAGATAAAGCAGGAAAAGTTACTGGAGAAACCGTTTGGAGATTGCCACTTGGTAAAGAATATGACGCGATGATTAATTCCGATATTGCTGATATGAAAAATGTTGGTAGTGGAAAAGGTGCTGGAAGCACAACAGCAGCTCAATTTCTGCAACGCTTTATTGGCAATACTAAATGGGCTCATTTAGATATTGCTGGCGTTGCTTGGAAAGGAAAGGGAGACATAACTGCTATTAAAGGAGCAACAGGTTTTGGAGTTAATTTGCTCAACCAGTTTGTGGCTGATAATTACGAGAAGTAAATAAATAGTTAGAAAGTCGAGAGTTTGGAAAAATAAAATATTATTTTTTCTGACTTTCGACTTTTAATTTTTGACTCTCTGCTTTTTGATTTTCAAGTTTGAGTTTTTGACTTTCCACTTTTGTTTTTTGATTTTCTACTTTTCTACTTAAACCTTTTATCTTCCATCTGCCAATAAAATTCTTAAATTTTTCTTTAGTAAGTGAGACCGAACAAGATAAGAATCCTGCCAAAACTCCTCCAAAGAAACAAAATAAAATCAATAAAAATAATCTGGTTTCAACTTCAAAAGGAAATGGAAATAGAGACATTACGACGCTTTGACGATTACTAAGAGCGAATGAAATGACAATTACGACGATTGAAATGAAAATAACTTTGCCAAATATTCTGCCAATTGCGTTAAAAAAGCTTTTCATAATTAATTATTATTTTGTTGAATCATGTAAATTATGCTCTGTATAAAGCTTATTTTTATGAAATTATTTTTATTAGATCAATACAAGTAAAACGATCGCGAATTAGATGAGCATTATTTAAAGCATCTTCATAAATTTCTTTCGACCAGTTAATTTCTTCTGGATTTTCTGGTAAAGAGAATTTTCTGTAAATTTTCAGTAAGTCATTTTTACTGATAAAAGTTTTTTGTAAAGCCGTTTTAATTTCTTTCCAGTTTTTTTGTAGATTTTGGTTTATTTCTTTGGTTAATTTTTCATTAATTTCTTTTTTCTCAATCTCCCTAGAAAAACGATCTCCTAGCTCTTTTCCAAAAATTTTCTCTAAATTTTCTCCATCAAAATCAGTCGCTTTAATTTGCAAATTTTCTTGGTTCAAAATGGTTTCTTGAATTTCGGCTGCGCTTAAAGTTGTGATAGCAATTTGCTCTCCGTGATAAGATTCACCAGCAATTTTAGAATGTAGAATTTCGATGTAGTGAGCAATTAAATGTTCGGCTTGACTGGCCGGATATGATCCTTGGCAAATATACATTCCAAGACCGGAAAGAATTAAAGTTTCCGATAATAGTTTAATAAAATCAAGAGTGTCTAATGTTGAATTATAGTTAATTAGTTTTTGATAATTATTTTTTAAAAGATCAAATGGAGTCTGATCAAATTTGGTTCCCAGTAAAAAATAGGATAACAGCCAATCAAAATTGCAGGTGGAAACACATAAGCTATCGCCAATTCCTGACTTTATCAATCTTTGCGGAGAAGCAGTTAAAACATCTAAATCCAAATAAATTGCCATCGGTAAATGGGATTGAACCGAGGTTTTATGGCTATTAATAGTGATCGAGGCATTCGCAGAAGCGTAGCCATTCATTGATGGCGCGGTGCCAAAAATTATGTAAGGAATTTGTTTTTTATAGCTGGCAACTTTGCACAAATCGTTAATAACTCCAGATCCAACTGCAATTATTAAATCGAAATTTTCAGCGTGATTTATAATTTCTAAAGCAGTCTCTTTATTTGCTTTTGGGCTTTGTAGAATGATGGTTTGTGAAGTTTCTAGATTTAAAGATTTAGCAACTTTGGAAGCAATTTCTGGATAAATATTTTGATCGGTGATTAATAATATTTTTTGATTTTTAAAACCAAATTTAGAAATTAAATCATCAGCTTGATTGATTAAATTTTGGGCAATGAGGATTTCTTTAATAGGAACTTTGAATTTTTCGAGAATTGTTTTAATTGATTGCACTTTTGTTTGGTTTGCCGCGTCGTTGCACTCCTCGCAATGACGTCGTTTTTATTTTTCGCATATAACTTCCAATATCATCACCAGCGAGGAGCGCGGCTATGTGGAATTCTATAAATTATTTAATAACTTTTTGAATTTCGCCAATAATATTTTTAAAAGTATCGGTTTCGTAATTATCGTGAACTCCTTGCATGATTGAGGTTAGGCGCTCTAAACCCATTCCAGTATCGATGGAAGGTTTTGGCAAATTGGTTTTTGTGCCATCAGCTTTTTTGTCAAATTGCATAAATACCAAATTCCAAATTTCGGTGAAGCGATCGCCATTTTCGTCTTTACTTCCCGGAACATCGCCAAAAATTTTATCGCCATGATCGAAGAAAATTTCTGAAGAAGGACCGCAAGGGCCAACATCTCCCATTGACCAAAAATTATCGTCGGTAGCGATTCTGATTATTTTATTATCAGAAAAACCGGCGATTTTTTTCCACAAATCGAAAGCTTCGTCGTCGTTATGATAGATTGTAACTAGAAGTTTTTCCTTCGGAATTTTCATTTCTTTAGTTAAAAATTCCCAGGCAAAATAAATTGCTTCTTCTTTGAAATAATCTCCAAAAGAGAAATTTCCAAGCATTTCAAAAAAAGTGTGATGACGCGCAGTATAGCCAACATTGTCTAAATCGTTATGCTTACCGCCAGCGCGAACGCATTTTTGGGAAGTTGCTACGCGGGTGAATTCTGGTTTTTCAAGTCCAGTAAAATAGTTTTTAAACTGGTTCATTCCAGCATTATTAAACATTAAAGTTGGATCACCAAGCGGAACCAGAGAAGAGCTTGGGAGAATTTTATGGCCATTTTTGGCGAAAAAATCTAGGAATGAAGATCGTATTTGGTTGGTAAGCATTTTATTTTCTATAATTTTTTTAGTATTTACTTAGGGATAAAGACTTTTATTTTTTAATCTTTATCAGTTGCTTAAAGTTAACGTTATTTTAAAAGTATCATTAAAATTCTTTTTATATATTTCTCAGCCTCTTTTTCAGATCATGACTTACGCTTCGGATTTAACTCGACTCTTTATGATTTTAATATTTTTCTTTTAATACAACTGCGCCACATTCAGTCTTATTGTCAATAAATCTAATTCCAGCGTCTTCAAAAGCCTGTATAAAATCTCTTTGCGTTCTGGCAGTCGGACAGGTTTCTCCCCTTTCAAAAAAGCTGATTGCTGCTTTTGATACTTGGGATTTCTCAGCTAATATTTTTTGGCTCCATTCTAGTAAATTTCTAGCTGCTTTACATTGTTTTGCATTAATTTTCATTTTTAGATATTTAATGTTAACAGATTGGTATTTATTACTAATTTAATTATAAATTATTAGTATTATTATTTAGAACGAATTTTATGAAAGAGCTAAATTATCTACAAATAAGAAGGAATTACAATAATTAATAATATAGTTTTTTCACCCAATTAAAAACTTAAAACAAGCCATGAAAACCCAAAATAACGCCTAAAAAGCAACTTCCGAGTCAATCTAAACCCTAAATCCAAACACTTCAAATCTCCAATTCAGTCAAAAACTCTTTACCTGCCATCAGTTCCATTTGTCAAAATATACTAGATGACTTAGAAAAAACTAAAGAATTAATTCGGAAAATTTCCGATTCCTCTTTCCACGCTTTGCTCGATATTTAAATTTCTGGGCATAATTGTGATTTTGGAGAAATTGATCAATCTAAATTTGTTTATTTGTGTCTCTATCGTGAAATATAATATTTTGGTTGGCTCTCAGGAATTGATTGTGATATTGAAAATATTATCAACAGATTGCTAATTTTTTTGCCAAAAATTTCCTCTGAGGAGATTTTAAAAATAATAATTTTAAAAAAATTTAGAAAATCAGAAGTTTTAGTAATAAGAAAATGTTTTTTAATTGATTATAAAATTGAAAATCCTTATAAATGGCGCACTTTTCTAACTGAAAATCCATAAAAACATGAGTCTTTTTTCGCTAAATGCTGGTCAATTTCCAATTTTGTCAATTCTAACTTTTTTGCCAATCTCTGGAGCCCTACTTCTACTATTCTTTACTCCAACTAATTTTAAAAATTCTAATAAAAATCTTTTCAATTTAGGTTTATTAATCAGCTTCGTTACTTTTGCCTTCTCATTACAGCTATTAATGCAATTTAGTAAAACGGAAGTTGGTTTTCAATTTACTGAAGTTTTCTCCTTTATTTCCGGATCGCAAATAAAATATCGCCTTGGTGTTGATGGAATCTCTCTTCTAATGATTTTACTAACCACATTCCTAACCCCAATTTGTTTGGCCGTAAGTGTTAATTCTATTAAAAATAGAGTTAAGGAATATGTGATTTGTTTTTTGATTCTAGAAAGCTTTGTAATCGGATCTTTTCTGGCCACAGATCTAATTTTGTTCTATATTTTCTTTGAGGCAATGCTGATCCCAATGTTTTTAATCATTGGTATTTGGGGCGGAAAAAATCGCGTTTATGCATCTTTTAAATTCTTTCTTTACACTCTATTTGGTTCGGTGCTATTCCTTCTTGCCATCATTTATACTTACAAAGTTACCGGAACTTCTGATATTGTGATTCTTAAAAGTCAGCTTCCGCTACTTGATTTAGGAGTTCAAAAATGGCTCTTCTTGGCATTTTTTGTTTCTTTTGCAGTTAAAATTCCTATGTTTCCTTTTCACACTTGGCTTCCAGATGCTCACGTTCAGGCGCCGACTGCGGGTTCAGTAATTTTAGCGGGAATTCTAATTAAGCTTGGTGCATATGGTTTTCTAAGATTTTCTCTACCATTCTTTCCTGATGCTTCAGTTTACTTTGCACCAATGGTTCTTATTTTAAGTGCCGTTGCCATTATCTACGCTTCGATTGTGGCGTTGATGCAAGAAGATATGAAAAAAATGATCGCCTATTCTTCGGTTGCTCACATGGGTTTTATTACAATGGGTATTTTCGCTTTCAATATGCAAGGTTTGCAAGGTGCTGTTGTACAAATGATTAGTCACGGCCTTGTATCTAGCGCTCTATTTCTTGGTGTTGGCGTAATTTATGATCGTATGCATACTAGAGAAATTGCTGATTATGGTGGTCTAGCCAGCAAAATGCCAAAATATGCCGGATTTATGATGCTCTTCACAATGGCTGCAGTTGGTCTTCCTGGAACTAGTGGCTTTGTTGGAGAATTTTTAACAATTATTGGTGCTTTTCAAGCTAGTAAAATAATCGCAATTATTGCAGCTTTTGGCGTGGTCTTGGGAGCAACATATATGTTATGGCTCTACGCTAGGGTTGTTTTTGGAGAAGTAAAAAATGAAAAATTAAACGATATCAAAGATGTTAATAAAACTGAATTTGCTGCTTTATTTTCAATTGGAATATTAGTTTTGTTAATCGGTATTTATCCTTCATCGGTGCTCAGGTTCCTAGATGTTCCAGTTCAAGAAATCATCAGTTCATTTAATAAATAATTTAAATCATGAATATTTTAGCTTTTTTACCAGAAACAATTTTATTTGTCGGCGCTTTACTAATTTTAATGGTTGATGTTTTTCTAGGCAAGAAAACCAGTAAAATGCCAAGAATTCTTTTTATTATGGCTTTTACGATTTCAATCGCTTCTTTAGTGACTGTTTTGATCGGATACGAATCATTCTATTCTGTCTTCGACGGAATGTTTTATAGTACTAGATTTACTTCTTTTATCAAAATTATTGCCGTCTTAATTCTTATTTTTACCATCTTCATGTCTGCTGATTTTGTTGAAGATGAAAAAAGAATTTCTTCTGAATATTTGGCTTTAGTTATGATTGCTACTGTTGGTGGAATGTTGATGATTTCATCAAATAATCTTTTGCCAATCTACATGGCGCTAGAACTTCAAGCTCTTTCACTCTATTTACTTGCAGCAATTAAGCGCGATTCTATTAAATCCTCCGAAGCTGGTGTTAAATATTTCTTACTAGGATCTGTTGCTTCTGGCTTGTTGCTTTTCGGAATTTCTTTGATTTATGGCTTTACTGGTTCGATTGATTTAAATTCCATTGGAATTTATTATCAAATGAATCACGGCAATATTCCAGTAGCAGTGTTTCTAGGTTTTACCTTGGTTATTGTTGCCATGCTTTTCAAAGTTTCCGCCGCACCATTTCACATGTGGACTCCTGATGTTTATGAAGGCTCAACTACTGTCGTGACTACATTATTTGCTTCATTAGTTAAGTTCATTTCTATCATCATGTTAGTTAGGCTTTATTTAAGTCTTACACATGTTTGGCCAGATATTTACCAAATTATGGTGGTTTGTTCAATACTTTCTTTAGTTGTTGGTGCTTTTGGTGCAATTAAACAAAAAAATCTAAAAAGACTATTATCTTACAGTGCCATTGGCCATGTTGGGTTTATTTTAGCAGGTCTTGGGGCTATAGATCTAGAATCAACCGACAATTTAGAAATAATTAAAGCCGTCATTCTATACGCAGTAATATATAGTTCTTCTTCGCTTGGTGCTTTTGCTTTCTTGCTAATGCTTGAAGATAATAATAAAGATGAAGATGCTAAGAATGATCACGTCTATGAATTATCAAGCATTGCTGGACTTGCTAAAACCAGCCCAATTATTGCCATGTCTTTTGCGGTAATAATGTTTTCAATGGCAGGAATTCCGCCTCTTGCAGGATTCTTTGCTAAATTCTACATTCTAAGTGCTGTGATCGGAAAAGGCTTTTATGTGCTGGCTATAATTGCTGTTTTATGTAGCGTTGTTAGTGCTTTCTACTATTTGAGAGTTATAAAAGTAATCTATTTTGATGGAGAAAATCATGTTAAAAACCAAATTTCTTTAGCGTTTAATAATGGCTCAATTGTTTTAATTCTAATGGCTTTGGCAAATCTTCTATTTTTGCTTTATCTCGACCCACTTACTAAAGTTATCCAAAATATTTTGTAAGAAAATTAAAATTTAAAAAAGTCGTAAGTTATAAGAAGTAAAAATTTTAACTTACGATTTCCAGATTGCGACTTCCAGATTAACTACCTAATCCACTATGAATCCTATCATTTCTTCCAAAATTAATATTCCTTTAAAAGGCGAAATTAAAGTTGCTGGCGACAAATCAATTTCTCATAGAGCTTTAATTTTCTCTTCTCTTGCTAATGGAATTTCTAATATTTCAGGTCTTTTAGAAGGTGAAGATGTTCTTCGTACTGCTAGCGCTCTAACTAAGATGGGGGCAAAAATTAAGAATCTAGGCTCGGGAAATTGGCAAGTTAATGGTATTGGATATTGTGGTTTGCAAGAGCCAGACGATATTCTAGATATGGGAAATTCTGGAACTTCAACCAGATTGCTAATGGGATTAGTTTCTCCTTATGATTTTAAAAGCACTTTCACAGGAGATGCTAGCTTAAGATTCAGGCCGATGAAAAGAGTGTTTGACCCAATCAAAGAAATTGGCGCTGAAGTTATTGCTAGGCAAGAAATTCTGCTGCCAGCCACAATAATTGGAACTAATGAGCCGCTACCAATTACCTTTCAAATGAAAATGGCTTCGGCTCAAGTTAAGAGTGCAATAATGCTTGCAGCTCTTAATGTTAAAGGCACAACCACTATTATAGAGCCTGAAAAATGTCGCGATCATACCGAAATAATGATGAAATATTTAGGTCTTAATGTGAATGTTGATCCATTAAACAAAGGTAATAAAATTACAATTAACGGATGCCAAGATTTCGATTCTAAAGATTTCATTGTTCCTGGAGATATTTCTTCAGCTGCCTTTATTATTGTTGCGGCGCTAATTATTCCTGATTCTAGAATTAAAATTAATAATGTTGGTGTTAACCCACTTCGAAGTGGAATTATCGGCACTTTAAAAGAGATGGGAGGCAATATTGAGCTTGTTAACCAAAGATTAGTTGGGGGAGAAAAAGTTGCAGATATTTTAGTGGAATATAGCGAACTTGAAGGAATAGAAGTTCCCGCTTCAAGGGCGCCATCAATGATTGATGAATATTTGATTTTGTCTGTCGCTGCTGCAAATGCCAAAGGACTTACCAGAATGAATGGTCTTGCTGAATTAAAAGCTAAAGAAAGTGATCGCTTAAAAGCAATAGTAGATGGAATTTTGCTTTGCGGAGGGGAAGCAAAATCTGGAGAAGATTGGCTAGAAATTATTGGAGGTATTGATCAACCAGAAAATATTGTCGAAATTGAAACCCATCTCGACCACCGCATTGCAATGTCGTTTTTAATAATGGGATTAAAAATTAAAAATGGTGTTCGTATTGACGATGGAGGTGTAGTTAAAACTAGTTTCCCAAATTTTATGGAAATTTTTTCTAACTTTGGAGTTGAATTTAAACTAGATTAATTCAATCGATATAAATCATATTACTACAGCACTTAAGATCACCAGTCCGTGACGCATAAATTCATATAACAAAAAATTAGATGATAAATACAAAACCTCTTCTTATTTCTATTGATGGACCTTCGTCTTCTGGAAAGGGAACGGTCGCTAAAAAAGTTGCAAAATATTTTGGTCTTTCTTGCCTTAATACTGGGGCTCTTTATCGCGCCATTGCTTTTTTAGCTTTAAAAGAAGGTTTGGACTTACAAAATGATATTTCCAAAATAGTCCTGCTATGTGATAAAATTATACAAAATAAAGATGATGCTGTGAATGCTAATTTAAGTTTTGATCTTGAATCACCGGAAATTCATAATGAAGAAATTGGTAAAGCTGCCTCGATTGTGGCTGGAAATCCAGAAATTCGTAAAGCATTGTTTAATTTACAAAAAAACTTTGCCAAGAAGGGAATTAAGAATGATGGCGGAGCAGTTTTGGAAGGAAGAGATATTGGAACAACAATTTGCCCAGATGCTAATTACAAATTTTTTATTATTGCAGATGTTAAGGTGAGGGCGGAGCGTAGATTTAAGCAATTGAAAAACAATTCTAAAGAAGCAGATTTTGATGTAATTTTAAAACAGCTGGAAAATCGTGATGAACAAGACACTAATCGCGCTTCATCGCCACTTAAAAAAGCCGAAGATGCAATTGAAATCGATACTTCTAAAATGAGCGCCGAGGAGGTTTTTCAGAAAATTTTAAATTGCGTGGAAAATAGATAAGTAAAAAAACACCCATCACATCATACCAAGTCCCATATTGAATAGATCTCAATAAAAAACTCGACCTAATGACTTTCTTGAGAGAAAGTTATTGGACCGAGTTTTTTGTAAAACTTTAATTTAAATTTATTAGTAACTACTAACTTATAAATAGTAATTATTTATTTAGTCATCCCAAGAAAGAAGGTTCTTGACTGGTGAAATATGAGCTTCAGCTTTTGGTGTGCTTACGCCTTTTTTCTTACGTCTTCTTCTTCTATCTCTTTTTACTTTTCTTACTTTTCCAGAATCTTGCAAGATGCGATCTTTAACATATTGATCAACTATTTCTTCAAATTCTTCCATTTGTTCGCGAAAGAAATGGTCGGCTCCGTGAATAACTTCGTAGCCAATTTCAGCTTCTTCTCTTAAGTCTAGTTTATCAACAACTTTGGCAGTGTCAGATTCTTTAGAAACATCATCTTTGTCTCCCTGAATAATTAATCCAGAAGCAGAGCAAGGAACAATAAATCCAAAATCATATTTACTTGCAGGAGGTGCAACTAAAATGTATCCTTCGATATCAGGTCTTCTCATTACTAATTGTAGACCAACCCAAGATCCAAAAGAAAATCCGGCAACCCAAAAAGTTGGCGCGTCCATATTTTGACTATGAAGCCAATTCAGGGCAACGGTTGCGTCTTGCAATTCTCCAGCTCCGTTATCAAATTTTCCTTGTGATTTTCCAACGCCTCTGAAATTGAAGCGCAAAACAGAAAAGCCATTATTAGCAAATGCTTTGTAAAGAGCATATGTAACTTTATTATTCATCGTTCCCCCATGAAGTGGGTGAGGGTGAAGTACTAAAGCAACGGGAGCTTTAGGATTTGAGCTTTGATGATAGCGCCCTTCTAATCTTCCGGATTGACCACTGATTATGACTTCTGGCATGTTTGATAGTTACTAGTTAATGGTTACTAGTTACTAGTTAATAGTTACTATTTTGTTTCCGAGTTTTTACTTTTAATTAGTAATTAGTAACCAGTAACTATTGATTTAGATATTGTCCCAAGGAAGTGGTTTTCCATTGGCATCAGAAATTATTTGAGTAGTTCCGGCGTATTTACCAGTCATGTATTTGCCGTGACCAGCATGAGCTCCAACGTAAAGAATTGGTTCAACATCCTTACCATTGTGAGTTTTTTTCTTGATGGCTTTACCCCTGTTTTTAGGGTTATTTTTGGTTCCCATAATATATTAAAAATGTAAGTTAAGAGATTTGAAGACGATGCAAGGTAGTGATTATGCTAAAAAAATCAAGTTAAAAATACAAAATATCTTTTAATTACAAATCAACTCAATTTTTTTTAATGCTCGCCAATAAAACGTATCACCAGACTTGCAATTAAACAACTTTTCCCTATTATATAGCGCTTCCAAATCCCTATAAAAGAACTAATTTCAATGACAAAAGTACTTAAAAAATCTTCTTCGAAAGAGTCTGCAAAATCTACAAAAAAATCTCCAGGAAAATCTTCTGTGACAGCGGTAAAAGATAAAATTTCCAAATATAATCCTTCATCGGAAGAAAAATTCATTAAAGTTGTTGGAGCTAAAGAGCATAATTTAAAAAACATCAATATCGAAATTCCTAAGAATAAACTAGTTGTAATTACAGGACTTAGTGGTTCCGGAAAATCTTCTTTAGTTTTCGATACCATCTACGCGGAAGGTCAAAGACGCTTCATTGAAAGCCTTTCAGTTTATGCTCGTCAATTCTTGAATATGCAAGATAAGCCTGAAGTTGAAACTATTACTGGCCTTTCTCCATCAATTGCTATTGATCAAAAAACTACCTCTCGCAATCCAAGATCTACCGTTGGAACGGTGACTGAAATCTATGATTATTTGCGCCTTTTATTTGCTAGAATCGGTGTTCCATATTCTCCTGAAACCGGCCTTCCTATTGAAAGTCAGTCAGCTTCTAAAATGGTGGAAAAAGTTTTAGAAATGCCAGAAAGATCTAAAATCTACTTACTAGCTCCAATCGTTAGAAGTGAAAAAGGTGAATATAAAAAAGAAATTTCTAACATTAGAAAACAAGGTTTTGGCCGAATTAAAATTGATGGTAAAGTTTATGAACTTTCCGAAACCTTGCCGGTTTTAGATAAAAAGAAAAAACACGAAATTGAAGTTGTTGTCGATAGAATAGTAGTTAGTAAAACTCTTGGAAATCGTTTAGCAGATTCAGTAGAAACAGCTCTTAAGCTTTCTGATGGCTTGCTTTTAGTGGAAGTTGTTTCTTTGCCAGAAGGAGTTAAAACTAAATTTAAAAAAGGCGAAATTTTAACTTTCTCAGAAAAATTTTCTTGCCCAGTTTCAGGTTTTTCAATTTCTGAAATTGAACCGCGACTATTCTCTTTTAATAGCCCTTTCGGAGCTTGTGAATCTTGCGATGGTCTTGGAACAGAACTTTTTTTTAATGAGGAATTAGTTATTCCTGATGAGGATCTATCTTTAAAACAAGGAGCAGTTGCTGCTTGGCAAGGAGTTCAGGCTCGATATTATAATCAAGTTTTAACCAGTTTATCCGATCATTTTGACTTCGATTTAAACACTCCATACAAAGCTTTAAGCACAAAAATTAAACAAATAATTTTGCACGGATCTGATCAAGAAATAGAGATCAAATACGAAGATGGAATTAGAAGTTTCAAAAAGAAGCAAATTTTTGAAGGTGTTATTAACAATATGAAAAGAAAATATCGCGAAGCTGCTTCCGACTATATTCGTGATGATATGCTAAAATATCAAAGTCTAATTAAATGCACCTCTTGCGAAGGAGCGAGATTAAATGAGCAATCTTTGGCAGTTAAAGTTGCAGGAACCCACATTGGCGAAATTACCAGAATGTCTATTTCTGATGCTTATAATTGGTTTGAAGGGTTGCCAAAAAAATTAAATTCAACTCAAAACCAAATTGCCGACAGAATTCTCAAAGAAATTTGCAAACGTCTTAATTTCTTAAAAAATGTTGGCTTGGAATATTTAACCATTAATCGTGAATCAGGAACTCTTTCTGGTGGAGAATCACAAAGAATTCGCTTGGCATCGCAAATTGGATCGGGTTTATCAGGAGTTATTTATGTTCTAGACGAGCCTTCAATCGGACTACATCAATCGGATAATCAAAAATTAATCACCACTTTAAAAGAGCTACGTGACATTGGAAATTCTGTTTTAGTAGTTGAGCACGACGAAGAAATGATGCGTGAAGCTGATTATTTAATTGATATTGGCCCTGGAGCTGGAATTTATGGTGGAACTGTTTTGTCTGAAGGTTCGCCAGAAGATGTTATTGCTGATCCTAATAGTATTACTGGGCAATATTTGAGCGGCAAAAAATCAATTGAAATTCCTAAAGTTAGAAGATCGATTGATCCAAAAAGAGTAATTAAGCTTAAAAATGCTACAACCAACAATTTAAAAAATGTTGATTTGACTGTTCCACTTAACACTCTTTGTGGTGTTTCTGGAATTTCTGGCGGTGGAAAATCAAGCTTAATTATTCACACTCTCTACAAGGCTTTGAATCGTATTTTGAATAAAGCAAAAGACATGCCTGGAGCGCACGATGGTATTGAAGGTTCTCATCAAATCGATAAATTAATCGAAATTGATCAATCTCCAATTGGCAGAACTCCGCGTTCTAATCCTTGCACATATACTGGTGCATTCTCTCCAATCAGAGATTTCTACACTGAACTTCCAGAATCAAAAGCTCGCGGATACAAAGCCGGTCGTTTTTCTTTTAACGTTAAGGGTGGAAGATGTGAAACTTGCCAAGGCGATGGAATGATTAAAATTGAAATGCATTTCTTACCAGATGTTTATGTTAAATGCGATTCTTGTCACGGCAAACGCTATAACCGCGAAACTTTGGAAGTTAAGTACAAGGGAAAATCAATTTCCGATATTCTACAAATGAACTCTGAAGAAGCGGCTTATTTCTTCAAAACTATGCCCCATATTTACGATAAACTTAAAGCTCTATGCGATGTTGGTTTGGGATATATGAAAATTGGTCAAAGCGCTACAACTCTTTCTGGTGGCGAAGCTCAAAGAATCAAGCTTGCTAAAGAATTAAGTAAAAAAGCGACAGGAAACACTTTCTACATTCTTGATGAGCCAACAACTGGCTTGCATTTTGAGGATATTAAAAAACTTCTAAAAGTCCTTCATCAATTGGTAGATAATGGCAATAGTATGCTGGTTATCGAGCATAATTTAGATGTTTTAAAAACCACAGATTGGATGATTGATATTGGTCCTCAAGGTGGACATAAAGGTGGATATATTGTTGCTGAGGGAACTCCAGAGCAGGTAGCAAAAAACCCTAAATCAGTTACGGGAAAATATTTAGCTAAAGTTTTGTAGGTTTTTTATGGGAAGCGTGCCTAGTAAGGCGGAAAATCAAAAAGACAAAAATAAATCTAAAGAATCAAGTAATTCTATTGAAGATGATTTTTTAATAGTTCCAAATAAAAATGATGGTTTAGAGGTTCAGTCAATGAGTCTTTCTGAATATGATGCTGTGAAGAATGATCAAAAAAAGAAAAATGAATCTTTAAACAATCATAAAAAGGAAGTATTAGATATGAAATCTACATTAGTAATTGTATCTCGAACTCCATCTCCAGAACTATCTCCAAAATCTGGAGCTAAAAAATTAGAGCCTCTGGATAAATCATTAAATCTAGATTAAAGAAAATGAAAGAAGTTAATCAATCTCAAATGCAAGAATTGGCGGCCAATCTTGCCCAAGATGCTAAAATTGGCGATATTTTTGGTCTGAAAGGAACTTTAGGAGCTGGAAAAAGTTTTTTTAGTAATTGTTTTGTCAATTCACTTTTGAATGAAAAAATTGAAGTTTTAAGTCCGACCTTTAATTTGCTTTATTCCTATGAAACCCCAAAAGGATTGGTTCATCATTTCGACCTTTATCGAATTAAAAATATTAATGAATTAGAAAATATTGGCTTTTTTGATTGCTTAAAAAGCGGAATTTGCTTAATTGAATGGCCAGAAATTTCTGAGAAGTTTTTGAAAAAAAATTACACCAGAATTGAAATTAAAATTAAAAACGAAGAAGAGAGGATTGTTACTATTCGTAAAATCTAAAAATATAATGTATTAAAACAGAATCTAGTTCTTGGGAACAAATTATCTTTGCAGATATTAACCCATCTAAAGATTAAAGTTTTTATAAGGATAATTAAGTTTTTGACCCAAGTTAGTTAACCC
>JBLHNE010000005.1:0-19720 GCA_047619265.1 Rickettsiales bacterium
CAAAACTGTTTTTATTTCATCAGCAAATTTAATAATTTCTGGCACAACTCCCGAAGTCGAAATAGTCATTTTGCGTTTAGAAAAACCAATTCCATTAGAATCGTTAAGAATTTCTACCGATTTCTTAACTTGATCATAATTAAAAAACGGCTCACCCATTCCCATGTAAACCATTGAGGTAATTTTTCGTTTTTCATTTGGCAAAGTCCAATCGCCAAGTGCATCGCGCGCTAGCATTAACTGAGCAACAATTTCTCCAGCGCTTAAATTACGCACCAACATTTGAGTTCCAGTATGGCAAAATTTACAAGTTAAAGTGCAGCCAATTTGCGAAGAAATACACAATGTTCCGCGGTCATCTTCTGGAATAAAAACCATTTCCGCTTCACGACAATCAGAAAATTTAATCAGCCATTTTCTAGTTCCGTCGCTCGAGATTAAATCTTCAACAACTTTCGGCCTTTCAATTGAATAATTTTCGTTTAATTTAGCGATTGTTGTTTTAGAAATATTGGACATTTGCGAGAATTCTTTAACTCCGAATGCATAAATCCAATTCCAAATTTGTTTGGCCTTAAATGGTTTTTCACCAATTTTCAACATTTCTTCCTCAAGCTCTTTAACGCTAAGGCCGATTAAACTGGTTGTACCGCCAGTTTTAAAATTTGATGTTGGTAAAAATTGCGGTAATTTAAAATCTTTCATTGATTACAAAATATTAATCTTAATTGTACGCACAAATTAAGCACAAAATATTATTTTAATTGAGCGCACTGGGGTTCCCCGCAAAGCGGGGCGGAACGAATGTTCCGTTCTTTAAAATAAAAAAACGCGAAGCGATGAAATTCACCGATTCAGGCATTATAGTTGGAGTCAGAAAATACAGCGAAAGCTCTTTGATTGTCAAGATTCTTTCCCAGAATCACGGGCTTTATTCTGGTTTTGTGAGAGGAACTTCTTCGCCAAAAAACAAAGCAATTTACCAAAATTTCAATCTGGTCGAATTCGAGTGGAGTTCGAAAATTGAAGAAAATCTAGGTTTCTTTAAAATCGAAATGACAAAATCATTTTTAGCTCAAATAATTTCTAGCCCAGTAAAATTAAATTCTCTACTCATTCTTTCCGCAACTATTGAACAAAATCTTTTAGAGCGCGAGCCAAGTTCAGAAATTTTTCTATCTTTAATGAAGCTTTTGCAAAAACTTACCGCAAGCGATGGAGAGTTTTTGGAGGAATACATTAAATTTGAAATCAAATTATTAGGAATATTGGGTTATGGAATTGATTTGACTAGCTGCGCGGCAAGCGGCACAACCGATAATCTACATTTTGTTTCTCCAAAATCGGCCAGAGCCGTTTGCCTAGAAGCAGGAGAAAGATACCGTGATAGATTATTGCTCTTGCCGCAATTTTTATTAGAAACTAAAAGTCCAGATAGTCTTGATCACATAGGGGCGAACAAAGAAGATTTGCTTAATGGTCTAAAGCTGAGCGGATTTTTTATTGATAAATTTTTGACCAAAAAGCCTAATTTTAAAGTTGATGTTTTTAGTTCTAGGGGACAGCTCCTTAATTTAATCAACTCTTTTTAAAGATTTTTGGAAATTGAAGACTGGCAATCCTCAGTGTCGGACCGAAGTTTACAATTGCGACTCGATAATGTTTTTCTATCTTGACCCTGTTAACATACCCCTATAGAGTATTAATTAAGGTCTTCATTTTCAATAAATTCTTGTTATGAAAATATTTATCATCACAACATTAATCTCCTTTATATCCGTAAGCGCCAATGCTCAAACATTTGATGAATTGGTCGGAGATGTTGCCAATCATTCAAAAATTGAATCACTAAAAAATAAACAACAGGCTATTTTTAAAGAAGGAGAAGCAAAAAGTAGTTGGGCAGAACCTGAGTTGAAAGTTGATGCCATAAATTTACCATCAGAAGATCCAAGGCTTGGACTGTCTCCAATGAGTTCTATTGGGGTTACTCTTTCGCAAAAAATTCCCCTCACATCTAAATATTCAAATATTTCCAAATCATATAATTCTTTGGCTAAAACACAGCAATATCAATCAGATATTCTTAAGCGAAAAATTATCTTGGGGATTTGGGATCATGCCGCCATGAAAGAAAAAATCACTAAATCCATCAAAATCTATGAAGAGAATAGCGGTTGGGTTGATGGAATGATTAAAGTTTCAGGAAAATTATATTCGACTGGAAAAGTTTCCCAACAAGCAATATTGGATTTAAAAATAAGAAAAAGTCAGATTGATTCTGATATTAAAACAAGCCAAATTTTGCTTAAAAAATTAGATAAAAGCTTGGCAAAACTTCTCGATAAGCCAAATCAAAATATCTCACTTGCCTTAAATAGTGTTTTTTGGGGAAAACTTGAACAATATAATTCGAAGAATGTTGCTGATACTCCACAAGAATTAGTACTTAAAACTTTATCCAAAGCTGCTTCATACCAACAAAAAGCTGATAAACAAAATAAATTACCAGAAATTAATGTTGGGTTAAATTATAGATATCGAGACGATGTTGATAATTATGGAGATTTTATTGGAGGATTCGTCTCTATTCCCATTGGGTTTGGAGCAAGGAATTATCAACATCAATCCTCAATCCATAATTATTCTAAGGCGAAAAATGATCTGAAAGCTTATCAAAATGAACTTGTTTCTTTTAAAGAGGAATTAAAATTTGAAATTAAGAAACTAGAATCGCAGTTAGATATTCTGGTTTCCCAAACCATTAAATTTGCCCAAACCTCCAGAAATATTGCATCGAAAAGATATTCTGTGGGCAATGCGGATTATCTGGAATTGCTTAGAAGTGAACTACAATTACAAAATTTATTACTTCAAAAAATTGAGATAGAAGCAAAAATTAAGCAAAACAAAGCTCTATATCTTTTTGAGTCTGGTTTAGAAATGAATTAATTAAAAATTTTATGAAAAAGAAAATAACAATTGCAATTTTAGCTGCCTCTCTAATAATTTTTGGAATATTGGCGGTTAAACAATTTACATCATCAAATGATATAATATTTGAGAAAAAAGCGGGATATTACACCTGTTCTATGCATCCGCAAATTAGAGAAAATGAATCTGGAAGATGTCCGATATGTGGCATGAATTTAACTTATGTTGAAAATGCCCCGAATCACCAAGTCCATAATAATTCCGAGCATCAAAAAACGCCTTCCAAGCAAGAAGAAAATAAACCAATGCAAATGGTGCAATTAACACCAAAGCAAGTGGATAATTTTCACTCCACAACATTTGTGGTTCAAAAACAAAAAATATTAAAAACCCTCAGATTGCTTGGAAAAGTAGTTCAATCAGAGAAAACACAATCCAATATTCCGGCTAGAGTGAGCGGCAGAGTTGAAAAGTCTTACATTAATTCGACAGGATCTTTCATTTCAAAAAATGATCCTGCTGTTGATATCTACAGCCCAGACCTCATTACTACGGGAGAAGAATATCTTATATCATATCAGAGCGGTCAAAAAGACTTATTGAAGCAAGCCAAGAAAAAGCTGGAATTATGGGGGATTAAAGATTTTCAGATTAAGGAGTGGTTAAAAAATGGCAAAATACCCAGAAATATCACTATCTACGCCAATAATTCTGGCATCGTAACTAAGAAAAATGCCATTGAAGGACGATATTTTAAAGAAGGAGAATCTTTTTATGATTTGGTAAATCTTTCAACTGTTTGGGTGGAAATGGATGTTTATGAACATGATTCTGGTTTGATTAAAATGGGCCTTGAGGCGAATATTGAATTTGTGGCCCATAAAGGCGAAAAATGGACGGCGAATTTGGATTTTATCTCTCCAATTTTGGATGAAAATAGCAGAACCTTAAAAGTTAGAACCACCATAAAAAACAAAGATGGGAAATTAAAACCGGGGATGGTTGGTCAGGTTCACATAGTCGCTGATTCAACAAATGATGTTTTAGTAGTTCCAAATTCGGCCATTATTGACACTGGAAATAGAAAAATTATTTGGCTAGAAAAAGATGCTAATAGCTATATGGCAATTGAAATTCAAACCGGAATTGAAGGATCAGAATTTACGCAGGTAAAGTCTGGTCTAAAAGAGGGGGATGCGGTGGTGATGAGCGGTAATTTTCTACTTGATGCTCAAAGCCAATTAAGCGGCAATAATGTAATTCATAGTCATTAATCCAAACCCCATCTTTAGATGGTTTTTGGTATCACTAAAATCTTTGATTTTAGTGCGCTCGCGAAGCGAAAGCGTGATGAAAAATAATATAATATGTTGGATAAAATCATAAGCGGCACAATAAAACACAGAATCTATGTCATCATAGCTTTTGTCTTCATATCACTTCTGGCGGTTTATTCTTTTGCAACTCTAAAAGTTGATGCCATTCCAGATATTGGTGAGAATCAGCAAATAATATTTACAGATTGGTCAGGAGTGTCACCAAAAGACATAGAAGAGCAAATCACCTATCCCCTTTCAAATTTAATGCAGGGAATACCAGGAATTAAAGAAGTTCGCGCTATGAGCGCCTTTGGGTTTTCTGTTATTTATGTCATATTTAAAGACGATATTGATTTTTATTGGTCGCGAACCAGAATTTTAGAGAAGCTAACTCAGGCTCAAAACATATTGCCAAATGGAGTTATTCCAACAATTGGAGCAGACGCCACAGGTCTTGGGCAGATATTTTGGTATTCAATCGAAAATAAAAAAGACAATCCTACTCCAAAATCATTAGCGCAGTTGCGCTCAATTCAAGATTGGTATGTTAGGTTTCATTTACAATCAGTTGATGGCATTTCAGAGGTGGCTTCTATTGGCGGCTTTGTCAAAGAATATCAAATTGATATTGACCCGCTGCAACTTTTTGCCAGAGATATACATTTCTCAAAACTTATTGCAGCCATTAAAAATTCCAACATAGATGTTGGGGCTGAAGTTATAGAGCAAGGTGAGCGGGAAATAATTGTTAGGGGTCTTGGGTTTTTTAAATCTATTTCCGACATAGAAAATGTTGTTATAGGTGTAAAAAATAATATTCCTATTTATGTCAAAGATGTGGCCAATGTTCATTTGGGTTCCGCCTTTAGAAGGGGAGTTTTATTTAGTGGAGAAAGAGAAATAGTGGGCGGAGTGATTGCGGCTAGATTTGGTGAAAATTCCAAAGAAGTAATAGGAAAAATTGAAAATAAATTATCAGAAATTTCTGAAGGATTACCTAAAGGGGTGGAAATAAAATCCTTTTATAATAGATCGGATATTATTCAAAAATCGCTCTCTACAGTATATAGCTCCATTATCGAAGAAATCATTATCGCCATCTGTGTGATAATATTTTTCCTCCTGCATTTTAGATCAAGCATTTTAATCTCCTTAACATTGCCGCTAGGAGTTGGAATCAGTTTCATTTTGATGAAAATCTTCGCCATAGATAGCAACATAATGAGTCTTGCTGGAATTATTGTGGCAATTGGAACGATGGTTGATATGGGAATTATTATGACGGAAAATATTTATTCCAACCTAAGTCAAAACCGTAAAACAGGGTTAAAAGATCGGATTAAATCGATAACAGATTCCACAAAAGAAATTACTCCAGCAATACTCACGGCCATTGCAACGACAATTGTTACTTTCCTGCCAATCTTCTTTTTGCAAAATGCAGAAGGAAAATTATTCACTCCTCTGGCTTACGCCAAAACATTCGCCTTGATTGGATCGGTTTTGGTGGCGATATTTTTAATTCCGGCATTGTCAGTATTTTTTCTTAAAGGAAAATTAAGACCACTAGAAAAGAATAAAGTTTCCTTAAAAATAATAGAAATTTATAAGCCGATTTTAATCAAAATTTTAGATCGCCCCAGAAAATTTCTCATCATTCCCGCCATAATCTTATTATTCGGCGGAATTGCCTACAAACAATTAGGCAGCGAATTTATGCCGCAATTAAATGAAGGAGAAATTCTTTATATGCCAACCACTGTTCCAGGAATAAGCATCACAAAAATCAAAGAATTAGTTGTCCAGTCTAATAAAATTATAGAGTCACATCCAGATGTTGAGGCTTCCATAGGAAAAATTGGCAGAGCGGATACTTCACTTGATCCTGCGCCAATTTCCATGGTTGAAACTATTATAAAACTAAAAAAAGACGCTCAAAGCAAAGATATCTACCAAATAATGGAAGAGCTCGATGGAATGGTACAAATTCCGGGATTTGTAAATAGCTGGGGCTTTCCCATTCAAACCAGAATTGCCATGATTTCAACTGGCATAAAAACCCAAATTGGCATCAAAATATTTGGCGATGATTTGAATAAGTTAGAACATATCGCCGCGCAAATTGGCAAAGAGGTGGAGCAAGTTCAAGGAGCCTATGGAATCTATGTCGAGCAAATTACCAGCAAGCCTTATATTGAGTTTGATATTGATAGAATCAAAGCATCTAGATATGGCATAAATACCGGAACCATCAATCAAATTTTGCAAACCGCCATTGGTGGAATGGCAATTTCTAAATTCTACGATGGCAGAGAAAGATATAATATTAGAGTTCGATACAAAAAAGAATTAAGGGATAACATCGAAGAATTAAAGAGGGTTCTAGTGCCTTCTCCGCTCGGAATGCACATACCAATTGGGCAATTGGCGGATATTAAAATCACCAACGGAGCCGCCGCCATTAATTCGGAAAACGGCTTTCTAAGATCAATGGTTCTGTTAAATGTTAGAGATAGAGATTTGGTGGGTTTTGTAAATGAAGCAAAGAAAATCGTTAGTGAGAAAATAGATTTGCCTAAAGGATATTCAGTAAAATGGGCTGGAGAATATGAGAACCAAGTTCGCTCATCAAAATATCTGCAAATTTTAGTTCCACTCTCAATTTTAATTAATCTGCTTATTTTGTTTTTAAATTTCAGATCAATAAGAGACAGCTTAATTATTATGTCGGCAATTCCAATTTCAATGGCTGGAGGAATGATTTTACTATGGTTCTCAGGATTCAATCTATCAGTCGCCGTGTGGGTTGGATTCATCGCTCTCTTTGGAATAGCGGTTGATAATGGCGTTGTGATGATGACTTACATAAAAGCAGAGATGAAAAAAATTAAACCAAAATCAATGATTGAGTTAAAACAAGTAATAATTGATGCTGGATCAAGAAGAATTCGCCCATTACTCATGACCACAGCAACAACAATTTTTGCGTTACTGCCAATCATGTGGTCAACCTCTATTGGCAGCGAAGTAATCAAGCCTATGGCTATGCCAGTTCTTGGTGGAATGGTATTTATGTTGGTTGGATTATTTATCGTTCCGGTTCTATTCTTTATTTTTGAGAAAAGAAAAATAGATATTTAAATTGGTCAAGATCGATTTGCAGATGTTTTAAGGGCTTGCTATTTAACGCTTCTGCTTCTATAAAACCGCCGTAATTTATTCCTTAAGGAATAGTAGCTCTGGAAATAACTAAAAATTAGCAATTAATGTTATCAAAAATACTTAAGATTTTCTTCTTAATCCTCTTCATTTCCGAGCCATCTTTTGCTCGCGACTATATTCGCATGGCAGGCTCCTCAACTGTCTATCCTTTCGTAAGAACAATCGCTGAAGAATTCGGTCGCGGCACCAAATTTAAAACCCCAATAGTAGAGTCAACAGGAACTGGTGGCGGAATCAAATTATTTTGCCTAGGAGCGGGAGAAGATTTTGTCGATTTTGCTAACGCTTCACGAAAAATTAAATCTAGTGAAGTAAAAATTTGCAACAAAAATGGCGTTAAAGAGATTGTCGAAATTAAAATTGGCTACGATGGAATTGTCTTGGCAAATGCCAACAAATCAAAAACTTACAATTTCACTAAGCAGCAAATATTCCTAGCCCTCGCCGATAAAATTTCCAAGAACGGTAAGCTCATCAAGAATCCTTATCAAAATTGGAGTGAAATTGATAAATCATTGCCTAATTCACCAATTGCCGTTTACGGACCGCCACCAACCTCTGGAACCAGAGATGCATTTGTGGAATTAGTTATGGAAGAGCCTTGCGTTAATGATCCAGCTTTCATTGCTAGAGATCCTGATCACAAAAAAAGAGCCAAAAATTGCCACATAATCAGAAGCGATGGTAAATTTATTGAAGCTGGAGAAAACGATAATTTGATTATTCAAAAATTAAAAAATGATCATCAAGCATTTGGAATTTTCGGCTTTAGTTTTCTAGAGCAAAATTCTGGAATTGTTAATGGAAGTAAGATTGATGGCACTACCCCAACTTTTGAAAATATTGCTTCTAACGAATATCATGTTAGCCGACCGCTCTTTGTTTATTTCAAGCAAGAACAAATACCTTTTGTTACAGGAATGAAGGAGTTTATCGGTGAAATTATCAGCGATAATTCAATTGGCGAAGAAGGATATTTAATAGAAAAAGGGCTTATCCCAGCTCATGAAGACGATATTGAAAAGATGAGGGAAAAAATTTTGGATGGTTTGTAGTTAAACTTCTTACTGTCCAAATTTGTCAAATGAATAGCAATATTTATTCGGCATAGTTAAATGATAATCCATTAACTAAATAATAACATTTTGATATGATTTTCATACCATTAGCAGTTGTCTTCGTATTAGCTTTGACTCTGTAGCACAGAATTCTTTTCTGTGAAACTTTCGTTAAAATAGAGAAGACAAAAGAGTACTTATTATTTAATTAATAGTCTTTGGCGGCGATATTTATTTCGCCGCCTTGAGATTCCTATATTCTTTCAAGAAGATTTAATCTTTATTCAGACAAATATTTTTCAACTTCCAAAGCTGCCATACATCCAGTTCCAGCAGCAGTAACTGCTTGGCGATAGATTTTGTCTTGAACATCTCCGGCTGCGTAAATTCCTTTAACATTGGTTGTGGTAGTCCCGGGTTTAGTAATTAAATAGCCTTCTTCGTCCATTTCTAATCCAGTTTCTTTGAATAATCCGGTATTTGGCTTATGCCCAATAGCGATGAAAATTCCATCAATATCCATTTTCTTAATTTCGCCATTCTGACTATTTTTCAAAATTGCCCCAGTAACATTATTCGGATTTGTAGTTCCAGTAACTTCCTGCAATTCATGATTCCAAATTACTTCAATTTTTTCATTTTTAAGTATTCTATCACGCAGAATTTTTTCTCCACGAAATTGGTCTCTTCTATGAACTAAATAAACTTTCTTACAATGATTAGTTAAAAATAAAGCCTCTTCCATTGCAGTGTTTCCGCCGCCAACAACAATTACATCTTTGTTTTTAAAGAAAAATGCATCGCAAGTAGCACAGCCTGAAACTCCATAACCTTGGAATTTCTTTTCCGATTCTAGGCCTAACCACTTTGCCTGCGCACCGGTGCAAATTATTATTGAATCTGCTTCGTAAATATCGTCGGATTCACCAATTAGAGTGAAAGGTTTTTTAGAAAAATCAACTTTCTTAATATGGTCGGAAATAATGTTAGTTCCAACGTTTCTGGCCTGTCCTTCCATTTGCTCCATAAGCCAAGGACCTTGAATTGCATCGGCGAAACCGGGGTAATTCTCCACATCGGTGGTAATAGTTAATTGCCCACCGGGTTGCATTCCGTGAACTAAAATTGGCTCTAAATTTGCTCTTGCTGCGTAAACTGCTGCGCTATATCCAGCTGGTCCAGAACCTATAATAATTACTTTTGATTTATGTGTTAATGTATTTGTTTTTGGCATTTTGGAATTTTTAATGATTGAAATTTGATTTGAGGGAAGCGATTATGGGTAAGTCTTAAAAAAAATCAAACCAAATAATATAATCAAATGAGTAAGAATAAGAGCAAAGTTGCCAAAAATAAGGTTGCTATAGTAATGGGTAGTAAATCCGACTTAACCACCATGAAATTCGCTTGTGATATTTTAGAAGAATTTAAAGTTGAATTTGAAACCAAAATTGTTTCCGCCCACAGAACTCCGCAAAGACTTTATAAATTTGCCATAGATGCCAAAAAGAATGGCTTGCAAGTAATTATTGCTGGCGCTGGTGGCGCGGCCCATCTACCAGGAATGATAGCCGCTATTACTGAAATTCCAGTTCTTGGTGTTCCTGTTGAAAGTAAAGCTTTGAAAGGATTAGACAGCTTGCTTTCAATTGCTCAAATGCCTTATGGAATTCCAGTCGGATCTTTAGCAATTGGCGAGCCGGGAGCAAAGAATTCCGCGCTTTTAGCAATTGCAATTCTTGCCTTAAATGACAATATTCTAGCTGAAAAACTAGCTGATTTTAGAAAGAATCAAACGGACTCAGTTGCAATAAACCCATAAAATGCAAAACAAAATTCTTATCATCGCCGGCTCCGATCCTTCTGGCGGAGCTGGAATTCAAGCGGATATTAAAACTGCAACCTTTCTCAAAACCTATTGCTGCGCAGTTCCAACTTGCCTAACTGCACAAAACACCCAAAAAGTTTCCGATATTTTTTATCCTCCAGCCTCATTTTTGGCCAATCAAATAAAAGCCGTTTTGGAAGATATCAAAATTTCCGCAATAAAAATTGGCATGGTCGGCAATGAAGAAAATATTAAAGAAATTGCCAGAATCCTCAATCAAAATGCCAAAAATATTCCCATAATCACCGATCCTGTAATGGTTGCAACTAGTGGAGATTCGCTATTTGCTAAAAATGCTATCGAATTTTTAAAGGAAAAATTAATTTCAGTTTCATATCTAACTACGCCCAATATTCCTGAAGCGGAAATTCTGGCAGATATGAAAATAAAGAATATTGAAGATATTAAAATCGCCGCCAGAAAAATTCAGCAAATTGGCACAAAAAACGTTTTAATCAAAGGAGGACATTTAGATTTTCCAAAAAACAAGGTGATCAATTATCTATTGTTGGAAAATGGCTCAATAAAAATTTTCTCTAACAAGAAACTCCCTTTCAAAGATATTCACGGAACCGGCTGCACCTTATCTAGCGCCATCACCTGTTTTCTGGTGCAAAACCTAGATTTAGAAAGCGCCGTTAAAAAAGCAAATTTGTTTGTTTATAATGCAATTAAAAATGGAGGACAGATTGGCGGCGGCAGCAGGGTTTTGAAACATTTTTAACTTATCTTAAGATTTATAGCTTAAACGCGCCCATTAAAAAACACCGAAAGCACAAAACTTTCGGTGTTTTTTAACAACTAAACTATCCTAAGTAATCGTTAACTATCTTTTGATAGAAACAGTTACAGCGCGACGATTTTTTGACCAAGCTGCTTCGTTATTTCCGAAAGCTGCTGGTTTCAATTCGCCATATCCGATGGTTTTAATTTTTACGCTAGAAACGCCATTTGCAATTAAATAGTTTTTAACTGACGAAGCTCTTCTTTCACTTAATTTTTGATTATAAGCAAGAGAACCTCTTTCGTCGGCATGAGCTTCGATGATAATCTTTTTAGTGTTAGATTTTTTTGCTTCCATCAAAACTTTTTCACTCAATGTTTCGATTGAGTTTTTGGTTAATTTAGAGCTGTCGGTATCGAAATAAACAACTTGTGGAATAGTTGCATTTTCCAAATCTGAGCTTGGAATAGAAAACATTTTTGAATCTTCTTTAGCAACTTCCTGTGCTTGAGATTTTGCTTTATCTACAGAATTATCTGCTACGTTGTTTTTTGTTGAGCTGCAAGATACAACGGCAAGAGCCAGAACTGCCAATGTAAGAGTTTTATTTAACATAATTTTGAATTTAAATTGTTATTAGTTAATGATAAGTAGGATATGCGTCGAAATATCGATCGCTTTATAATAGTTGCAAGAGACTATAATTTCAACTCTTATTCAAGTTTAATATTTACAAATTGACGATAATGATATTTTCCGCCTTAAATTTTATAAAAAAAGCTCTTCCGTCATTAATTTTAGCTACTTCGTTGCTATTTTCTACCATTTCTGAAGCTAAAATTTGCAAAGGAAAATCTTATGTGCCAATTTTAATGAGTGATTCATGGCATGAAAAGGAAGAGCAAAGATTGCAAACAGAAAAAGATTTGCTTGCCAAATATGCTGATTATATAACCAAAGAATTTAAGCCTTTAGAGGCCCAAATTTACAAATGTTTAGACAAAAAGAATTGTGATCCCGTTAAAAATTGTCAGATGGAAGCTAAAAAGAATGCGGAAAATTTTCAAGAAGTTAATTACCTAATGAAAACAGATTCAGGAATAAATGTTATAAAAAGCTATTGTAGTGTGATTGGCAAATGCGCTGGCTATAATGATTTCACTCATAGCAGCAGTTCTATGGCTTCGGAAGATCGTCTAGTCGATATTAAGCATAATAATGCCGTGTTTTATCATTATTTCTATGCCAATAATACCAAAGATTATGAGCCTCCATTTAATATTACCAATCTGCATACGGCAAACGAGATTTATTTAAATGACGAGCCGCATTTCTCTCCAGATGATCGCGTAATTATTGAAGTTAAGTCGATTCCAAAACAAGAAAAGGAAACTAATTTTCCAACCGGATTTGATATTAATATTTACGAAATGAACGAATTTGGTGAATATAAAAATGTTGAGCCTGCTTCTTTTAATCTTTCTAGCTCTGATAATATTATTTCGAATTTCCTATCGCGTAATCCAGAATGTGGAAAAACACCGCATTTTCATTCTTGGAAAAGTAATAGAGAAATTTGGCTGTCAATGGAAAAGCCATCTCAGGCTAATGACGAAGAAAAAGTAATATTGGCTTATGACCAAAGAACAAAGAAATGGGGCTGCAATAAGAATTATTTCCCAGAGCCAGAATGTCAATCTTACTTGCCAGAATCAGCCGAATTCAGCTCTAATTTGGCGCCAGAGCAGGTTAATAGATGCGAGTAAGTAAGAAAAGGCTATTTCTTAAAATGATTAGTAATCGAATATCTTCTAGCTTTATCAAAAGGCATATTCGACACATTAACTCCTAGGACCGATTGTTTTCTTTTGTGCTCGCTGTTTAAAAACAGGCGATTAATTTTCTCCGTTAAATCTTCTTCAAAACCCATATCAACTATTTCTTTAACCGAATTTTCTTTCTCGATCAGTTGATATAAAATTTGATCTAGAATTTTATATTCTGGCAAAGAATCGCTGTCTTTTTGATTTTCACGAAGCTCGGCAGTTGGTTCTTTTCGAATAATATTGCTTGGTATTAACTGAATTTCTTTATAAATAGATATTGTGGGAATATTTTCATTTCTCCATTTTGCAAGTGCAAAAACTTCAGTTTTATAAACATCTTTTAGCGGATTGAATGCTCCGCACATATCCCCATAAATTGTGGCATAACCAACTGCAAGTTCAGATTTATTTCCGGTAGTTAAAAGTAAGTGGCCAAATTTATTGGAAAGTGCCATTAAAATATTGCCCCTAATTCGAGATTGAATATTTTCTTCCGTAGTTTCTTGTTGTAAATCTTTGAACTGACCTTCAAGACCTTTATTCATTGCTTCGACAATATTCTCAATATTTATCACTTCCAATTTAACGCCTAAGTTTTTTGCAGCCAAAAGGGCGTCATTCATGCTTTCTTCGGAATTAAATTTGGAAGGAAGCGCAATTAATCTAACATTTTCTGCGCCGAGCGCATCAACAGCAATTGTGGCAACAAGCGCCGAATCAATTCCTCCCGACATTCCAATTATTATTTTCTCAAAACCATTTTTGCCAACATATTCTCTAAGGCCAAGAATTAGTGCGTTATAAATTTGCGCTTCTTTGGCATAATTAGCCACTATTTTACTATTAGATTTGGTGCTAAGTGACGATTTATTGAGTTCGCAAATCACCACATCTTCTTCAAATTCCTTCATTTTTAAAACAAATTCGCCCTTGGAATCAAGCGCAAATGAGCCGCCATCAAAAACTAAAGAATCTTGCCCGCCAATTTGATTTAAATAAATGGCTGGTTTTTCTAAATTTTTAATGAATTTTCGAACAGTTTTGTGTCTCTGCTGACCTTTGTCAAAAGCAAATGGAGAAGCATTGATAGATATGATTAAATCGAATTCTTTATCGCCAAGCAAAAAGGCATTCTTTGCTTTCCAAATATCTTCGCAGATTAAGACCACAATTCTATGCCCGCGAAATTCAAAATTAGTTAAAATTGGCGCTGGTACAAAATATCTGCACTCATCAAAAACTCCGTAATTTGGCAGGCAAGTTTTGGAAGCTACGCAAATAATTTCACCATTTTCAATGACAATTGCAGAATTATTAATCTCTCTGGATCCAGTCATTGCCATGAAGGATTCATCCTGACGCGGCAATCCAGAAGATTTAAAACTTGGCGTTCCAAATAGAATTGCTGTTTTACTTCCCAAAGTTGCAGCTTTTATTTCTTGAATTTTTATTGATATTTCATCTAAGAAATGTTTTTTAAAGAGCAAATCTTCAGGAGGATAGCCTGTGAGTGCCAATTCTGAGAAAACCACTAAATCAACCTTGTCTTTTTTGGCTTTTTGATAAGATTCGATAATTTTTTGGCAATTTCCTTGCAAATCACCAACGGTGAAATTTAGTTGGAATAGTTGAATTTTCAGGGACTTGCTAAACATTTTAAAAAATTTATCCGTTAATAAGGCTGCTTATCTGTAAGGCTTAAACTTGGTAATTTAAAGTATTTTAAATATTAAGAAACCTTAAAAAAATCAATTCATTATAAAGAGCCTAGAATATTGTTTCTGCTTTACTTATGGAGTAATTTAGAGCCTAATATGCTTTTCTATTCTTCAACTATCTAATTTTCACAAATGTTTTTATTGGTCGGTCTTGGCAATGTTGGCGCGAAATATGAGCGAACCAAACATAATTTTGGATTTTTGCTTGCCGATGAAATTGCTAAAGAATTTTCTTTTGAAGAAAAAGGTAAGAAATTCAACTCTGCAATATTTACAGGATCAATCGCGGATCAGAAAATTATTCTCATTAAGCCCCAAACTTTTATGAATCTTTCTGGCTCTGCTGTTTTGTCTGTAGCTTCTTTTTATAAAATTACTCCCGAAAACATTATTGTTTTTCACGACGACCTAGATTTGGCGCTGGGAAGAATTAAAGTAAAAATTGGCGGCGGAAATGCTGGACATAATGGACTGAAAGACATTGATGCAAAAATCGGGAAAAATTATGCGCGCATAAGACTAGGAATTGGCAGGCCGGAGAATTCTGAATATGAAATTGCAGATTATGTTTTAAGTCGATTTAGCGGCGATGAGTTAAAGAATGTGGAAAAAGTTAATGAAAAAATTATTAAGAATTTTCCTTTAATTTTAGAAGGAAAATTAGAAGAAATGGTTAGTCAATTTTCAAATCCATAAATTGCTCTTTGTAAACATCGAATTCCTCAATAACCCCACTATCAATATTAAAATACCAACTGCGAACCGAAAGATTTCCGTCTTCTACTTTGTTTTTGATCCAAGGAAAAGTCAGTAGATTGTTTAGCGAGTCTATTAGAGCAAATTTTGCGCAAGCCCCAACTTTTTCTCCAAGATTTTTGCTTGGATAGTTTTGGATGGTTTTTTGTAACGCCGGTTTGGCAATTTCCATCCATTTACTAATAAAGTTTTCAGCTTTTATTTGCGAAGAATCTTCAACTAAGGCCTGAATTCCGCCGCAAGAACTGTGCCCAAGAATGATAATATGCTTAATTCCAAGTCCTAGAACTCCAAATTCCAAAGCTGCCGAAGTTCCATGATACCCCCCGTCGTTTGTGAATGGTGGAACTAAATTCGCTACATTCCTAACCACAAACAAATCTCCTGGTTTGCAATTCAAAATAATTGCCGGATCAACTCTAGAGTCAGAACAGGCAATCACCAGAATTTTTGGGCTTTGCCCATTCTTCAAATCTTGATAGAGTTGATCTTCGCCAGAAAAATATTTTTTACGAAATTTTTTGTAGCCAGAAACAATATATTTAAGATTTTCAGGCATTTTATTTTCCTAATTTTTAATTAATTTCTGAGTAATTTTGTGGGCAATATTTTTAGCGGTAATTCCAAAATGTTCATATAAATCTGGAGCCGGCGCCGAAGCGCCGAAACTATTCATGCCGATGAAAATTCCATTGTCACCAAGATATTTCCACCAACCTTGATCTAAAGCAGCTTCAACCACAATTTTGAGATTATTTTTATTGCCTAAAATTTGGGTTTTATATTCGGAGCTTTGAGCTTCAAATAGTTCTAAACAAGGCATGGAAACGACTTTTACTTTGATGTTTTGCTTGGCCAAATCGCTTTGCGCTTCAACAGCAATTTCAACTTCAGAACCGGTGGCAATTATTGTTGCTTCTGCCGCACCATCTGAATCGGAAATTACATATCCGCCTTTGGCAACCGCATCAGAATTACCATTTAGAAATGGCAAATTTTGGCGACTAAGCGACATTCCTGATGGTGTTTCTTTATGTTTTAGAGCCTGCTCGTAGCAACCAATTGTTTCCATTAAATCGCAAGGCCTAAAGACGTTAAAATTTGGAATAGCGCGAAGCATTGCTAAATGTTCGACTGGTTGATGAGTTGGGCCATCTTCTCCAAGACCAATTGAATCGTGAGTTAAAACATAAATCACTTGCTGTCTCATTAAAGCTGAAAGGCGCATTGCTGGTTTCATATAATCTGAAAAGACTAAGAAAGTTCCTGAATATGGAATAAAGCCTTTGTGCAGAGCAATTCCGTTCATAAGCGCTGCCATTGAATGCTCGCGAACGCCGTAGTGAATATATCTTCCTGAAAAATCATCTTTATTAATTGCCTTAGAAGTGCTCGGGGTTTTGGTGTTAACGGAGCCGGTTAAATCTGCTGAACCAGCGATCAATTCTGGGATCGCTTCAGTTAAAACTTCCAAAACATCACCAGAAGATTTACGACTAGCTTGCTTTGTTTTGGTTAATAAAACTTTAGCTTTTAGCGCATTTAAAGCATTTTGGTAATTTGGTAATTCGCCTTTTTGCAAACGAATAAATTCATTTTTAGACGCAGATTTTTCTAAATTATTAATCCAGTTTTGGTAAGTTGTTTCATTTCTTGACCCAGATTCTCTCCAAGAATTCAAGATGTTATCTGGAATTTCGAATTCACCATAATTCCAATTTAAATTCTTGCGAGTCAATTCAATTTCATCTTTTCCAAGTGGTGAACCATGAGCGCCAGATGAGTTTGCTTTATTTGGTGACCCAAAACCAATTTGGGTTTTGCAAGCAATCATTGTTGGTTTGGTGGCATTTTTAACTTGCTTCAAAGCGGCTCTGATTTCTTCAAAATTATGCCCGTCAATTTCTAAAACTTGCCAATTACAAGCCTCAAAACGCAAGCGCATATTGTCGGAAGTTGTAAGATTGGTTTTTCCATCAATTGAAATTGAATTATCGTCCCAAAGAAGAACTAGATTTGAAAGCTCTAAATGACCTGCAATTGAAATTGCTTCCTCAGAAATTCCTTCCATTAAACAGCCATCTCCAGCGATACAATAGGTTTTGTGATTAACTAAATTATCGCCAAAACGTGAATTTGACATTCTTTCGGCAAGCGCCATTCCTACTGCATTGGCAATTCCCTGTCCAAGTGGCCCAGTTGTGGTTTCGGTGGCTAAAAATTCACCATATTCAGGGTGACCTGCGGTTTTGCTGTGAAGCTGTCTGAAATTTTTTAAATCGTCGAGTGAAATATCTTGATATCCAACTAAATAAAACAACGAGTAAAGTAGCATTGAGCCATGTCCGGCTGATAAAATGAAACGATCGCGATCTGCCCATTTTGGATCGGAGGCATTAAATTTTAGAAATTCAGAAAATAATATGGTCGCAACATCTGCCATTCCCATTGGCATTCCCGGATGGCCGGAATTGGCCTTTTGCACGGCATCGATTGACAAAAAACGAATAGCATTCGCCATTAAGCTTAAATTAGAATTATTGGTCATTGAAGATAGATTAAATGATTGAATTTGATTTGTATAAAGCTTGACTTTGGCGCGATTTTTTGACAAAAAAGACTGGAAAATAATACCTACTTTCTTTTAAGAATAAAGTTTTAATTGCCCTTAACCTTTATACTATTTACCTTGTCTTTTTGCATCTCATTCATAAAGTTCTTCACCTTGCTAATATTAAAAAATCTCAATAAATGTCTTTAAAAAGAATTTTTTCTCCTTCAAAAATAAATCGTCAATTGACAAAAACCTCGGGCCTATTTTCTGGGAAAGTGAGCCAAATTTTTACTCATAGAAAATTGGATAATGAAGTTTTAGAAGAATTAGAAGATTTATTGATCACCAGTGATATTGGCGCCATAACCGCCGCAAAAATTATTAAAGATTTGAAATCTCAAAAGTTTAATAAAGAAATTGGCGATGATGAAATTAAGCAATTTTTGAGCGATGAGCTTTTTAAAATATTGCTTCCTTGCCAGAAATCTCTGCAAATTGATCCAGCTTTAAAACCTCAAGTCATTGTGTTTAATGGCGTTAATGGCGCTGGAAAAACTACTACAATCGGTAAAATTGCTAAGAACTTATCGGATGATGGTAAAAAAGTCATGATTGCCGCCTGCGATACTTTTCGCGCCGGAGCTTCTGAGCAATTAAAGGTTTGGGCTAATCGTGCTAATTGCCAAATTGTTGAAGCGTTAAAAGAGAATGAAGATCCGGCATCAGTGGCCCACCGAGCTTTTGTGGAAGCTAAAAAACAAGGAGTCGATGCTTTGTTAATAGATACGGCAGGTAGGCTTCAAAATAAACAAAATTTGATGAACGAGCTCAAGAAAATTAATCAAGTTTTAAAGAAAATAGATGCACTAGCCCCCCATCAAAATTTGCTAGTTCTAGATGCGACAAATGGACAGAATGCCAAAAATCAATTGGATATTTTTAATCAAATTGTTGGTATTGACGGTATTATAGTTACCAAGCTCGATGGAACTGCTAAAGGTGGAATTTTAGTAGCACTTGCCGAAGAGTTCGCTAAACCGATCTATGCGATTGGAGTTGGTGAAAAAATTGAAGATTTGCAAGAATTTAATGCCCGTGATTTTGCATCTAATATGATTTCTTTTAAGGAATTGGCAAAATAAAGGCAGATCCTAGAAATTGTATCTAATTCTAAAAATTAAATTTCGACTCACTTCAGTTTTTTTATCAACGCCTTTTGAGGTTGTGTTCACAAAGCGTTTTTTATCGTAATTGTGATACAGCTCTAACCACAAAGATCTGGTCATTCTATAAGAAAGGCGACTTCTCAACTCTTCCGAATAGCTATCCTTTACTTGAAAAATTGAACCTTTAGTAGTGAATTTGAGGCGATCAGTCAGCCAAAAATTAGCTTTTAGACTTGGATTGAAAACAATTTGAGAATCAAAATTCTTAATATTGTTATATCCAACATTCATATCGGCTTCCAAAAGACCATCAAAGAAAGACCTTCCCCAGCCAATTGCATTAGTCACGTCGTAATAATAGTCAGAAAATGAATCGTATCTGGTGCGATTGAAGTAGTTGAAATAGTTGCTGCTGTTGCTGATAAGAATTTTGCTAGAAATTTCTACGTCGTAAAGATCGCGATTTTTTTCTAGTGGTTTGGTAGAGGTGCTGGAATATCTGGTTTGTTGTAAGAAATCTATTTCGTTAATAAACCGACTTCCAACATATTGATA
>JBLHNE010000006.1:0-19210 GCA_047619265.1 Rickettsiales bacterium
AAGTTAATCCAACTCAAGTTGAAGCTCTTACTATGATTTCTTGTCAAATTATGGGAAATAATACAGCAGTTACTGTTGGTGGTTCAAATGGACATTTCGAACTCAATGTTTTTCGCCCAATGATTATTAGAAATGTTATTGAATCGATCAATTTGCTAAGTGATGGAATCAACAGCTTTATTGATAATTGTTTGATTGGAATTAAAGCTAATGAGGAAAGAATTAAGCAATTATTGGATCAATCATTGATGTTGGTCACCGCTCTTAATCCTTATATTGGATATGATAATGCTGCAAAAATTGCTAAAAATGCTCATAAAACTGGCGGAACTTTAAGAGATTCTGCTTTGGAATTAGGATTTTTAACTGAAGAGGGCGGAGAAGGGAAGATCAAATTGTCTAATTGGGAAGAGATTCTTGACGCTAGGAAGATGGTTTAATTCTAAGACATGATTCTAGGGCCTGATTCTACACGCTTCGTCGCTTTTCTGCGTGCTTTGCACTTGAAGACGACTCGCGACCGAGAAAAATCGTAGATTTTTCTCATAAAACCTAAAAACGCTGTTCGCGTTTTTTTTACGGTTTTATCTTGAAAATTTAATTTAAATCAGTTTAAATAGTGTTTTTTAAAAACTATCCAACCAACTAAATTTAACTTAATGCAAGTAGTAATTAATAATAGAGGCCATTTAGAAATGGCGATTCGTAGCTTTAGAAAAAAGACTCAAAAAGAAGGAATCATTAAAGAAGCAAGAAGAAGACAAGCTTTTGAAAAGCCATGCGAAGAAAAAAAGAGAAGAGAAGCAGAAAGTTTAGCTAAAACTAAAAGAAGCAGAAGAAGAGGCGCTTCCGGTTCTAGTTTTTAGTATCGTTCATTTTCTTATTTTCTCTAGTCTATCATTTTCACCACACCAAACCCTAGAGCCAGAACTAATCCGATCTAAACCACAAAAATCTTGGCGATGGTTATTACAAAAAAAGATAAAAAGTTAATCCTATTAATTTTATCTATAGCCACTGTTTTGTGGTTGATCTTCCACTTATCATCGTCTTTTTCTACAAAAATAAACTTCCTCAATTCTCAAATTAAAGACCTAACTTCCAAAGATACAATTTGGTTGAATTCTTCACGCAATATTAAAACTTCCGATCTGGAAAACCGCATCATTTTGCTTGATTTTTGGACCTACGCCTGCGTAAACTGCTTGCACATGATTCCTGAGATAAAAAAACTAGAAGAAGTATTCGGAGATAGATTAACGGTAATTGGAGTCCATTCTGGAAAATTTAATAATGAAAAAGAAACTAAGAGCATTAGAAATGCGATTCTAAAACACGATATTTCTCATCTAGTTGTGAATGACGCTGATTTTAAAATTTGGAATAGCTTTAAAATATCTTCTTGGCCAACCATTTTGTTAATCGACCCTAAAGGACGCATCAAAAAGAAATATGAGGGAGAAATTTCAAGTTCTCAACTAGAGAAAGACATTAAAAAACTAATAAAAAAATATCGCTATCAATTAAACGATAAGGAGTTACCGATTGTCTTAGAAAGAAATGAAACCATTGACCATGTTCTGAAGTTCCCTGAAAAAATTATTTTTGCAAAAGATTTTTCATATAAAAATGTTTCTAAAACAAATGTCTTAATAGTTGCTAATAGTGGAAAAAATAGCATTTTCATTACCAATCTAAATGGGCAAACCTTACTAGAAATTGGATCCGAAGATTCTGGGTTTTTAGATGGAAACATCTCTGTTGCTAAATTTAACTCTCCTCGCGGATTGTTGTTTAAGAACAATATTTTATATGTTGCGGATACGGAAAACCACGCTCTGCGCCAAATAGATTTTAAAAATGAAGAAGTAAAAACTTTATCAGGAAATGGTCTAAGAGGAGCGATTGTCGGCGGAAAAAATAAAGCGAAAGATATTTCTTTGGCGTCTCCTTGGGATTTGGAATTTTTCCCAGATAGTAATAATATAATTATCGCCAATGCCGGAACTCATCAATTATTAAAATATGATATTTCCGAAAAAACCATCAATAACTTTGCTGGAAACGGAAATGAAGATTTAATTGACGGCGCTAATCCTCAAAATTCTCTAGCTCAACCAAGCGGACTTAGTGCAAGCGGAAATAAATTATATTTTGTAGATTCAGAAAGTTCGTCTTTAAGAATGGTTACAAAGAGCGGAGAAGTTTCAACTTTGATTGGAAAAGGTTTGTTTGATTTTGGGTATAAGAATGGCATCAAAAAAGATGCTTTATTGCAGCATCCAGCCGGAATATATGCTGATGATACCGGAATTTATATAGCTGACACTCTGAATCACGTAATTCGTAAATATAATTTTAAAACCAAAGAAATTTATGATTATAGTGGAAGTTTAAGAGGTTATGGAGTTGGCAGTAAAAAAGAAACAAGCTATGACGAGCCGGGTGGATTAGTGGGGTTTCTAGGAAAACTTTATATTGCTGATACAAATAATAATCGCATTATTGAACTTAACTCTAACAAATCATCTAAGGTAATCGATATATTGCCAGAACTAAAAATACCAACAGAAGGTTTGTTGGAATATTTGCCTAATTTAGAAAGAGTTCCCACTAAAAAAGTTAGAATTGGTGATCAGGTCAAATTAATTTTTAATATGGATGACGGTTGGAAAATTAATCAATCAGCACCAAGCTTCTTTAATTTGGTGGAGATTAAAAATAAAAAAGAAGCTAATTTAATTGCAAGCTTTACTGAATCTACAATTAGGAGTGGCTCAGTTAAATTGCCAAAATTACTAAAAGATCATCAATATTACTTGCAAGGAACCGTTTATTATTGTGAAGATAAAAAAGATTCTTTGTGCTTAATTAAAAGCTACGAACAAAACCTTATACCATCAACTTTTGGTGCAAAAGAAATTCAACTTAACTTCATTTACCAATAATTAATTAAATAAATTTATGGATATTTCAAAAATCTCTCCCGGCAAAGATTTGCCTAACCAAATCAATGTTATCATCGAAGTTCCAATGAACTGCGATCCTGTTAAATATGAAATTGATAAAGATTCCGGAGCAATTTTCGTTGATCGATTTATCGGTACTCCAATGTTTTACCCTTGTAATTATGGCTTCATTCCAGGAACTCTATCTGACGATGGCGATCCAGCAGATGTATTAGTTGTATCTGACTATCCAATCACTCCTGGTGGCGTTATTTCTGCCAAACCAGTTGGAGTCTTGATTATGGAAGACGAAAAAGGAATGGACGAAAAAATTATCGCAGTTCCATCTAAGAAACTTAATTCCGTTTATGAAAATATTGAAGAATATGAAGAACTTCCAGAATTGCTAATCAACAAAATAAAACATTTCTTTGAAAGATATAAAGAATTGGAAAAAGGTAAGTGGGTTAAAGTGAAAGGTTTTGAAGGTTCCGCTAAAGCCAAAGAGTTAATTAATGAAGCTTTTGTTAGGGCGCAAAAATAATCGACAATAATTTTTAGTCTAATTGCCAGTTCACCTATAAATTAAATAATCACCAATAAATCGTCGCGACAGAAGTAATTGTGTTTAGATCTATAAATAGGTGGGTTTCAATTTAAAAATTATAAGATGACAATTGGTATTTAATTTTTTTTGAACCTATTTATTGGACTATCTGCGAGATTTTAATGCCAAGTAAAATTAAGCTGAGAAGAATAAAGTAAATTTATCAGGTTAATTTTATATTTAGAAATGAGTAAATTTTCAAAAAATCTTAGAAAGACAAAAATAGTAAGTTATATAATAGAAAGAAAAAGAATTTTCTTCAGAAAATTTAGATTATATTCTTTTATTCGCCACCTATATTTGGAGCAAAAATGGTACTTAAAATTTAAATTTTTCTCAAACTATAGGAAGGTAAATAATTATTTATCTAAAAACTATCATAATATTAAGGTTAATAGGCCAGAAGACGGTTTTTCAGATTTTGATATAGGAGTAACTGCTCAAGAGAGAGAAAATAATAAGAAAGTTTACATACAGATAGTATTAAGAAAGAAAGAACTGAGCGATGGAGGAGGATTTAATAGGAAAGTAAATTCATTTTTTCTTAAAAATAAATACTATAATATCTTTCATGAAGAGGCATTTAAAAGAAATCCTAAAATTGGTAAACATGCAATCAAAACCATTGAGTTTAATTTAGAAAATAAAGATTTTGCTTTCTTAGTTTCGGAATATAGAAATTTTATTCCTATGAAATATTTTATTGAAGGAAAAGAATTTCAGCAACAAAAAGTTAAAAATTCATTAATTGATCAAGTAAATTTTTATTCAGAAGTTTTTAATGAAATTAAGTTGCCTTGGGGGGATGTTATTATGCACAACATGATGATTGTGAAAGGTGACAATGGTTTCATTTTGGTCCCAATGGATTTTGTGGATAGAGAGGAAGAAGATATAATAAAAATAAAACAACACAATAAAAGCGTAGTTCAAACTATATCTGAATATATTAGGGGTTAAGATAATTAGCGATTTAAATACTTTTTTAAGTATGTTCTTGAATAATTGAGTAAATTATCCACGTTCTAGCTCGTGTAGTTTGTATAATTATATCAAAGAAATAATTTTTGGACTATAACCATTCCTCACAAAAACTCCTCCAAAACAACTCTTCAGATTTTAAAAATCAATCCCAATATTAGGCTCTCAAATAACATAGTTCAACATCCATAATTGTAAGAAAGTAATTAGCTTTAATTAAGCTATTTAACGTATTTAATTATTCATGGCCATTTCTATTTGGGAAGAAGTAGTTTTTTATCATTTAAGAGGGTGCATAAGATGTGAGAAGTGACATTGATTTCGAGGATATTAGTAGGGAAAGTGAAGATTATATAATTGCTAATGCGAGGGAATTTATTATATTGTTATGAGTTAATTTGATGTTGATCAAAACCCTAAATACATAAAATTACACAATATATCTATCGCGTATGTTTGTATTATTTTGTGATAACGCCGCATCTAACAAAATGATAATCTAGATTCTATCTGTAAACAGATCGACATTATTTCTGAGAAATTTTCTAGAGGTTTTGATCTTAGAATCTAGAAGTATTTCTGTATATAAAAAAAGGCCCTGAAACATTGAAGTTTCAGGGCCTTTTTTATTTACTTAAATAACAAAAATTATTCGGCAAAAGTCATTGCATTCTTAGCTTTGCTAGATCTTTTTCTATCAGTAGCATCTAAGAACTTTTTTCTTAAACGAAGTGATTTAGGAGTAACTTCCACTAATTCATCATCATCAACATAGGTGATCATGTCTTCCAATGTTAATTCTTTTGGTGGGGTTAAGCGCATTGCTTCGTCAGTTCCTGAGGCTCTAACGTTAGTTAATTGCTTTCCTCTTAGAATATTAACTTCCATATCGCCAGTTTTAGAGTTTTGTCCGATAATCATGCCGGCGTAAACTTTTTGACCTGGCTTGATGAACATGGTTCCGCGATCTTGCAAGTTCCAAAGTGCGTAAGCTACTGCTTCACCAGCATCGTTAGAAATTAATGCACCATTACGTTTGAAGTTGAGCTCACCTTTATAGGCAGAATAATCGTGGAAGATTCTGTTTAAAATTCCAGTTCCCTTGGTATCGGTTGCAAATTCACTTTGGTAACCAATTAATCCTCTAGAAGGAACTAAGAAGGTAATTCTAGTTTTTCCAGCTCCAGAAGGGCGCATATCCGTCATTTCACCTTTCCTAGTAGAAACTTTTTCCACTACAGATCCTGAATAGCTGTCGTCAACGTCGATAACTACCTCTTCAATTGGCTCTAAAATATTTCCACTTTCGTCTTTTTTGAATAATACTCTTGGGCGAGAAACTGAAAGCTCGAAACCTTCGCGACGCATATTTTCGATTAGAACACCAAGCTGCAATTCTCCTCTTCCCCCAACTTCAAAGGCATCATTATTAGCACTTTCTTTAACGTTAATGGCAACATTGGTTTCGTTTTCAGCAAATAAACGTTCTCTAATCATTCTTGAAGTTACTTTACTTCCTTCAGTTCCAGCAAGAGGTGAGTCATTTACTGCAATAGTGATTGCCATTGTTGGTGGATCGATCGGAGTTGATCTGATTGGCTCGGAAACTGATAGATCGCAAAAAGTATCTGCAACCGATGCTTTTTCAAGACCTGCGATTGAAACTATGTCTCCTGCAACTGCTTCATCTACAGAAATTCTTTCCACGCCTCTGAAAACTTGTAATTTAGTTAGTCTTCCTTGTTCAACAATTTTTCCATTTAAGTCGATTGCTTTGAAATTCATCATTGTTCTAGCGGTTCCGGAATAGATTCTTCCAGTCAAAATTCTTCCAAAAAATGGATTTGAATCAAGCAAAGTAGCAAGCATTGAAAAAGGTGCTTTTTCATCAAATTTTGGTGGGGTTACTTTTTCTAAAATTAAATCAAATAATGGATTTAAATTTTCTCTAGAATCTTTTTCTAAATCACGGACACACCATCCATCGCGTCCAACCGCATATAAAACTTCAAAATCAAGTTGCTCTTCATTAGCATTAAGAGCAACAAATAGATCAAAAATTTCGTTTAAAACTTCATCAACACGAGAATCTGATCTATCAACCTTGTTGATAATTACGATTGGTTTTAAACCAAGAGCAAGAGCTTTAGCAAGAACGAACTTAGTTTGTGGCATTGGACCTTCTGAAGAATCAACTAAAATTAGAGCAGAATCTGCCATGTGCAGAACTCTTTCTACTTCACCACCGAAATCGGCGTGACCAGGGGTATCAATGATATTGATTTTGGTTCCTTTCCAGTCAATCGCTGTACATTTGGCAAGAATGGTAATTCCACGTTCTTTTTCCAAATCGTTGCTATCCATTACTCTGGCTTCAACTTGCTTGTTGGCGTGAAAAGTTCCGCTTTGACCAAGCATTGCGTCGATTAATGTAGTTTTTCCGTGATCTACGTGGGCAATGATGGCAATATTTCTAATTTCAGTCATAAAAAATAAATTATAAAGTTACGTTTAGTTAAAATAGGGATTAAATAATAAATCAGTCAGTAAGTGTTAAGTGAAAAACTCACCATTCTTACATATTGATTTTTTACTTAATTGAGGTTGTTAATTTTTCTTTCTCTTCTTTTTCTTTCTCCTTCTCTTCTTTTTCTTTTTTAGCCTTTTCTTTCTCTTCTTTTTCTTTCTCATTCTTTATTTCTTCAGCAGCTTTTAATAATTCTTCTTTGCTTAAATAGTTGATTTCTGGTTTTTTACTTCCAGTTACTACATCTTTGCAAATTTTAACATTTTTAACATTTTTCTGTGCTGGAATATCAAACATGGTTTCCATTAAAATGGTTTCCATAATTGCCCGTAAACCCCTAGCACCAGTTTTTCTGACGATAGCTTTTTTGGCTATTTCTTTTAAAGAATCGACGTCGAAATGTAGATCGACTTTATCTAGAGAAAACAGTTTTTGATATTGTTTAGCTAGGGAATTTTTTGGTTCAGATAGAATTTTTACTAAATCTTCCTCGGTTAAATCTTGCAATGTTGCAATGATTGGAAGTCTTCCAACCAATTCTGGAATTAAACCAAATTTAATGACGTCCTCAGGCTCAGCTTCGCTTAAAATGTTCTTTTTTTCTTCGCCATTTTTCTCGCGAACGTCAGCTCCAAAGCCAATTGAACTTCCTTTGCCGCGCATGGCGATAATTTTTTCTAAGCCAGCAAAAGATCCACCGCAAATGAAAAGGATATTTTTGGTATCAATTTGAACATATTCTTGTTGATTACCTCTTTTTCCTGGTTGAGATGGTACAGATGCAACGGTTCCTTCTATAATTTTAAGTAAACCTTGCTGAACACCTTCACCAGAAATGTCGCGGGTTCTGCCGCCAGCTTCCATTTTTTTGGTAATTTTATCAATCTCATCAATATAAATAATTCCTCTTTGGGCTTTATCGATATTGTATTCAGCTGATTGAAGCAGGCGAGAGATGATATTTTCAACATCGTCACCAACATATCCAGCTTCAGTAAGTGAAGTGGCGTCGGCAATTGTGAATGGAACATCTAAAATTCTAGCTAGAGTTTGCGCAAGCAGAGTTTTTCCGCAGCCAGTTGGACCAATTAAGAGAATATTTGATTTGGTAAGCTCAACTTCTTGATTGTTTAAATCGCTAGAAGCATCAATTCTTTTGTAGTGATTATAGACCGCTACTGATAGAACTTTTTTGGCAAAATCTTGCCCGATAACGTAGTCGTCGAGAATTTTTATAATTTGTTGGGGAGTGGTTTTTTCACCTTCCTTATTAATTGCTGGAGATTTTTGACTATCTTCCTTAACAATATCAAGGCAAAGCGAAACACATTCGTTGCAAATGAAAACGCTAGGACCAGCGATTAGTTTTTTAACATCGTTTTGGTATTTTCCGCAAAATGAACAGCAGATAGTGTTTATAGTTTCTTTAGCCATTATTTATTTTTTCAATTTAATTAGGATTAAAGATCGAATTATTTTTTAGGGGCGGCTTTCCATTATTTTGTCAATTAGACCAAATTCTGTCGCCATTTCTGGAGACATAAAATTGTCTCTTTCCATCGATTTTTCAACTACACTTAGTTTTTGACCAGTGTGTTTAACATAAATTTCATTCAATCTTTTCTTTAAAGATAAAGTTTCTCTGGCATGAATTTCGATGTCTGTTGCTTGACCTCTATATCCGCCAGAAGGTTGGTGAATCATTATTCTAGAATTTGGTAGTGAAAATCTTTTACCTTTTGCACCGGCCGCTAAAAGCAAAGAACCCATTGATGCAGCCTGACCAACGCAAAGAGTACAAACATCTGGTTTGATATATTGCATCGTGTCGTAGATGGCGAGCCCAGAAGTTACAACTCCACCCGGAGAGTTAATATATAGATAGATATCTTTTTTTGGATCTTCAGATTCTAAAAATAATAATTGGGCTACAATCAAGGTTGACATATTGTCTTCGACCTGACCACTAACAAAAATGATTCTTTCTTTTAAAAGTCTGGAATAAATATCGTAAGATCTTTCACCGCGATTAGTTTGTTCAACAACCATAGGAACCAATGTACTTACTGTGTCTGAAAATTTGTCAGTCATTATAATGGGGCTTTAATTGATTTGTAAAAAAGAGGGCGGCATGCTAAATTAATAATGACAAGAAAGCAATATCTACTTGATGAAATAAATTGAATTTGTACAATTTCTAATAACTTTAAAAAAAGCAGATTTATTTTTTAATTCAACAATTTTTAATTTTATGTCAGTAGAATATTTTACAATAGCTTTGATAGTTTTTTTCGTAATTATTTTGATGCATTTTGCTCAAAAAAGAAAAATTAAATTAGTTAAGAAAAAAATGTCAGAAGATTTTGATCTTCATTTAAAATCGGCATCAAAATCGATTAGCCACGACCTTAGAAATCATATTTCTGGAATTTTAGGGCTGTCTGGCATGATTGTTCAAAAATCTAAAAGCGAAATTAATCAAAAAGATGCTGAAGAAATATTAGAACTTTCCAATTTGATAGTTAAAGAATCTGAAGCTACTTTAGAATTCTCAAACTCATTATTGAGCGAAGATGGGCTTATTTTTAATAGGGATGCAAGTAAATAAGGATTTATTGGAAAATTTTGGATGGATTAAAACACAACAAAAGCAATAAATGAAAATACTTCAATCATAATGATATTAGTAAAAAATTTTTCCTAATATCAATTATTCAAAAGTTTAAGTAAGAAAAATCATGCTGAACTACAAAAGATTAGCCTAAATCAATCCTACACTATCAGTCTATAAACAATAAATGAAGCCTGCTCAAGAATTTCCTACAAAACAAAGAATTACTATAGTTGGAACTGGTCAAGTTTCCTTCCTTGCTGCGGGGCTACTTATTAAAAAAAATCGAGAATTAAACAGGCAAATTCAAAGTTTAATAAAAGGTGGAGAGTCTGGTTTTGAAAACAAAGTCGCTGAATTAGAATCTAAAAAAATTGAAATATCAATTCTTGGAAGATCTGAGGATAGTGTTAGTTTTCAGGAATTTAAGAAAAATGGATTTACTTTGCATTTTGCTAATGAAGTAGATTCTAAATTGGATGATATAAGAATTTTTCCAGAAGATTTTGCAAAAATTACAACAAACCCTAATGAGATAGGTGAACAAGACCATGTTTTAGTTGCTACAAAAACTTATTCTCACAATGAAGAGCTTATTGCCAGAATAAATTTTCTTAAAAAAATAAATCCAAGTCCAGGCTTAGAAACCACTGTAATTTGGGCCCAAAATGGAATACCTTGTTGGTTTGAATCTAAAGACCCCGATGCTCCATATTTAAATACTGATATGTTTAGATCAATTGGTGTAGAAAATATAGTCGGATGCGTAATAGATTGCTCCTGTAATAATAAAGTTACGGACGAGGGAATAGTTTGTTCGGCTAATACTCCGCTTTGTAATATCCGTTTTCCTGTTGGTAAACCAGATAATAAATTGACTCAGGCAGTGCGCAATTTGCATTTGGTATTTTCAGAAACAGGAATAAAGACTGCCGTTAGAGATCATGGTATTAAGCAAGATGTTATGTATAATCTTCAAATAGATGTTGCCACCAATGCTTTGACTACATTGCTGGATATTAATATAGGAGGATTGCTTGAAGATGAATTGTGTAAAAAATCTGCAAGAAAACTATCTGTTGAAATAAGCCAACTTTCCAAGAAGATATTTGGTTTTGAATTAAGAGATTTTGATGGTATTGAGAAGAAATTAGGCCTCGCGAAAGAACATATAACGACCACCAAAAAAGATTTTGATGAGGGAAATAAAGTAGATATTTTTATATATGAAGATGTTATCCAATTTGAAAAAAGACTTAATAAAAGAAAAGTATTATTGATTACTTCAAATATTGCAGACATTTTAAAAAAAGCAATAAGCGTTAGAGATCAATTGAAAGATGCAAAAAAGGCACTAAAAGAAGTGAGTAAGGAATCGAATGACTTGGTTCAACTGGTTGAAATGTCTTACAATCCAGGAACTCCAAAACGAGGGTCATCTAAAAAATCACCTACATCTTCAGGTCTTGTTTTGTTGACAAAAGATAGAGAGCTAAGCGGATTAATATCTCCAAATCTTTCAGAGACGCATTCTTTAAAAAATGAGGTATTAACAACAGGAGTAGAATAATTTTTCCTAATTTTTAAAATTATTGATGAGATAAAATTCACAACTTAATATATATTTATATAAGGTATATAATAAACTCTTAAAAAATTCTACTTAAGAATACATTGCAAATTTTTTTATAAATGAAAAAGAAGGGAATATTACCTCCTATAAAAATTGCTATAATTGGTGCTGGTGGAGATATAGGAAAAGGAACTCTTAATGCGCTTTTAAGGCTTCTTCCGGAATCTCAAGATCAAGATGTAGAAATTGTTCATTATAACCGTCTTGATCCTCTTAACAATAAAGCTGAGCTAAGTTCGAAAGATGCCCACGATGATGCGGATTTTGATTATGATCAAGAATCTGGTAAAAGAAAGTTTTATATTAAAGTCAGTCCAACTTCAGATATTGCTCAAATTAAGGGTGCTGTACTTGTTATTTTTTCTGCAGGAACAAGTGCTTCACAATCTAAATTGCCAAATAGAGAAGCTTCACTTCCACTTGTTTCAGGTTTAATTCTTGAATATGCAGAATATATAAAGAAATATGCATCAGAAGCGTTTATTTGGTTAGGAACTAACCCAACAGATGTAACGGCGATGCTGATGCAGAAACTAACTGGTTTTTCAGCAGACAAGATTTTAGGTTTTGGTACTTTTTTAGATTCAAGAAGGTTTATTACAGCTCTACAGAGGAATCTTGAAAAAGAAGGTTTTGACATAAAAAAATCTGATATCTCCGCAATAGTTATTGGTGGTCACTCTGAAGACACTATGGTTTTATTGAAAGATAGAATTTTAATAAACAGTAAATCTTTATCTGATTTTATAGCTGTTCATCCGAATAAAGCGGAGATGATTAATAGGGCCGTGGAAGATGCTGCTATCGAAATGAGAACAACTGGTTTTGATATAGTTAGAGGTGGTGGAAAAACCTATAATGGGCCATCAATTTCTTTTGCGATTGCTACTAGAGCTTTGTTATTTGGAAGAGAGGCATATCACTTAAGTGGAGCAAGAGTTTTGACTAGAGGGGAAAAATTTGCAGGATTGACGAATTGTTGCATTAGTGTTCCCATTGTTATAAAAAGAGGATCTGTCTCCGTAAATCATTTAGATATTTCAGAAGAAACTAAATCTTTACTAGTAAATGTAGCGAATTTTCACCAAAAGCTATTCAAAAGAGCTATAGATATGCCAAACGAAGAACATTTCCAATTTTCAGAAACATTAGCACTGTTGAAGAAGCATGCAGAAGTAAATGCAGCTTTAAATGAGCGTATGAAAGAAAATATTAAAGAATTAGATCAAGATCGTGCATTACTTCTTAAATCATTATTTGACGTAGTGAATAATCCAGACGGATTATTTTCTGTTATAAGAATTCAGTTAAAAGAATCTACCGATAAAAATGAGGGGAAACACTTATTAAGTTTAGCAAAAATTTTTTTTGTTAAAAATGGAATTAAAATTTGTAGTTCCGAAAATGAAGCAAATCAAGCAGAGTATTTTGATTTACAGGGCGGAAAAGATACTAAAGAATTTTTAAGGAAAATTTGTTGGGATAAATCTCAGCAACAAAACTCGCGATTATAAAAAATGAAAACAGTTCAAATATCACTATCTAGAAAATTTATCTCATATTCAGTGATGGTTGTGTTGGCTGTTTTTATTTATATTTCTTACATTTTTATCAAAGAACATTCCTCGCAAAACGATCAGATTATCTCAAACCTATCTTCAGAAATATTTTTTGCAGAAAAAATATTGGACGATTCTATAAAATATACTCGGCTAATTTTGGTTGGCATGAGCAATAAAATCAGTCAAAATCCTACCAGTAAAAATCATATTAAGAATACTCTAGAATCTTTTCGTGTTTTACATGAGGGAAAAATGAATGACATATTATCGATCAGCATGTTTTCGTGGACGGATAAAAAAGATCAATTGATAATTAATAGTGAAATAGGAATTTTAAAAAAAAGTAAGGATTTATCAAGTCGCGATTATTTACAGATTACCAAGAAAAATCCTGAAAAACTATATTTCGGAAAGCCAGTTATTGGGGCGGTAAGTAGGCAATATATCATACCTGCAGGAATGGGTTTTGTTGATGATAGTGGAATTTATCAAGGTTCGATAGTTATGGGTTTTAATATTGAAAGTATTTACCGAAGGTTCATCGGCAATAAAAATTTCAATAACTCAGATCTTCAAATCATCTATAAAAAAGATATTAGTATTATAAAAAATGATCTCCATCTTACAAAAAATAATTTAGATAAAATAGATTTGAGAAATAATGATATTCAAATTTTACAGCGCAGATCTTTATTCGGTCCTTCTTCCATTGTAATATATAAAAGAATTCCAAATACCAACTACGGATTTGTTGTTAAACATAGCTTATCAAACGAATATGGTATTTTAGAAAAAAATTATTTTCTTGAATTTTTTTCCATAATATCTTTTTTGGCGATACTTATCTATTTGCTTAAAAGAAGATTTATTAATCCAATTGTAATTTTATCCAGAGAAGCACGACTGGTTATATCTGGAAAAATTGATATTGAGATACCAAAATCAAATATTTTAGAAATTAACCAACTATCTAAATCGATAATTTCCATTAGAGATTTTGTTCAAAGTGAGCAATTTCTTAAAGAGGAATTAAATGTTGCCAATCTTCATTTAAAATCCCTTACCGAATCTATTAGTCATGATATGAGAAATTATATTTCTGGAATAATAGGGTTGGCCAATATCATCTACGACTTAGAAAGCAAAGATGATAATTCTGTAATCGACAAGGAAAATAATAAGAAAAATGTTATTAAATATGCTGGCATGATTAGGTCTCAGGCCTCTCATATGCTGGAATTTTCTAGGGCACTAATTAGTGAAGGGGTTGAGGAGAGAATTAGGCATCAAAAATCGACAGATGTAAATAAGAAGAATATTGATATTGGGGAATTGCTAGAAGAGCTGGTTTTCTTAAATCAGCCATTTATAAAAACTCATAATGTTTGTGTGAATCTTGATGTTGAAAAAAATATTCCGCCTATTTTTGCTAATTTAATTGAGCTTAGAAAAATATTAGACAACTTAATAACTAATGCCGCAAAATATAGTAATGAAGGCGGGAAAATTAATATTAAAGTTGAAAAATTTTTAAACGAAGAAAAAAAAGAAGCTAAAGCTGATTTACTTAGTACTTTTAAATTATCACTTAAATATAAAATATGCGTTGAAATTTCTGATCAAGGAATTGGTATGACAGAAGAAGAAATAGAAAAAGCTTTGTCGGGAGGTGGTCGGAAAATTGATAAAACGGATTTAAATAAAGAAATCGATTCCCACGGTCTTGGTCTTCCTATAGTTGATAAGGCAGTTAGTAATATGGGTGCAACAATGAAAATTGAATCTAAAAAAGGTTTTGGAACAACGATAAAAATATGGTTTGAAGGAGTTTTAAATAGAGATCAAGCTTCGCAAAATCAAGAATTACTCGATAATAAAAAAATAGATATTTCTGATATAGTGGGTTCTGGTCAAGATATTTCATCAAATTATAATGATGCCAATTCCCCAACTATTTTAATTGCCGATGATGATCAATTAATCAGGTCATTAACCGTTCACCAGCTTAGGAACCTTGGATTCAAATCTATCGCTGTTCAAAATGGCGTAGAAGCAATTAAGATTTTAGACAAGCAACATTTTGATTTGGTGCTAATGGATACAAATATGGAGGAATTAAATGATGGGGTAAAAATTGTCAAAATAATTCGTGAAGGGTCTATTTTTAAAAACTTTAAAGATTTTAAAACTATTCCAATCATTGCTTTGAGCGCTAATATAGATCGAGCAAGTAAAGATGTTGCTTTGATAAGTGGAATGGATGATTATTTGGAAAAGCCACTTAATCAGGACAAATTTTTGGACATTATCAGAAAATATGGATTTAAATCATCAATTAGCGAAAAGGATTCGGAGAGCTCTAAGGATTAGAAAAATAATAATCATATGTTGCATTGCAACCTTGGTTTCTGGGGTTTCCTCTTTTCTATTCTACGGCATTGGCACCACCAATAATGCTATTAAATTTATTTCTCAAAAAAGTAAAATCAATAATGTTGAGAAAATTATGACCAACCCCAGAATCAAGTTTGACAATAATGGTCAGATTATTGATATTGAGGCAAAAAAAGCGGTACATAAAAATAAAGAAGATGTTCAATTGCTTGAAGTTGAAGCTTCTGGTCCACAAAGAAATATTAAGGCTGGAAGTCTTTTAATTAGTAACGATGGCAATGATTTGCATTTCAGCGGCAATCCAATTTTAACTATTAAAGAAACTAGAAAAAATGAGCAATAAATTCGGCAAACTTTTTTCATTCACCACTTGGGGAGAAAGTCATGGAGAGGCAATTGGTTGCGTAATTGATGGTTGCCCTTCAATGATTGAATTGTCTGAATCTGATATTCAAAAATATCTGGATCGTAGACGCCCCGGACAATCAAAATTTACCACTCAGCGAAAAGAGGCAGACGAAGTTAAAATTCTTTCTGGTGTATTTGAAGGAAAAACTACCGGAACCCCAATTTCACTAATTATTTATAATTCTGACCAAAAAAGCGGAGATTACGGCGACATTAAAGATAAATTTCGTCCATCTCACGCCGATTATACCTATTTTGAAAAATATGGAATTCGTGATTATCGTGGCGGCGGCAGATCTTCTGCTCGTGAAACTGCTATGAGAGTTGCGGCTGGTGCGGTGGCAATTAAGGTTTTAGAGAAGAAAAATATTAAAATAACTGGTTATTTAAAACAACTCGGGGATAAAAAAATTGATTCAGGAAATATTGATTTTGGTCAAATAAATAAAAATGATTTTTTCTGTCCAGATCAAAAATCAGTTAAAATTTGGGAAGATTATCTACTTCAAATCAGAAAAGATGGAAATTCTTGTGGCGCAGTTATTGAATTGGTCGCTAAAGGCGTTCCTGTAGGTCTTGGTGAGCCAATCTACAATAAATTAGACACTGCAATTGCTTCGGCTTTAATGAGTATTAATGCCGTAAAAGCAGTCGAAATTGGCAATGGAATTGAAGCTGCTAGTTTAAATGGCGAGGAAAATGCTGATGAAATGTGGATGGAAAATGGTGAATTGAAATTTTCCTCTAACAATGCTGGTGGTGTTTTAGGTGGAATTTCTTCGGGTCAAGATATTATTAGTAGATTTACAGTTAAGCCAACTAGCTCGATTTTAAAACCTCGAAAAACTATTGATGTTAACGGCAATAATACTGAAATTATCACTAAAGGAAGGCATGATCCTTGTGTTGGAATTAGGGCGGTTCCTGTTGGGGAGGCAATGTTAGCTTGCGTTATTCTAGATTTTCTATTGATTAATCAAGCGTACAAATAATATCAAATCCTAATTCTAGATACTAATTATCTCACTAAAATTCAGGTGCCGAAAACTTTTTTAGGCACCTGAATTTAATGCTATATTAGTGATTATAGGTTGCGATTAGAGCTTATGTTTAGATCTTAACTTAGCATATTTTTTAGCAACAGCGATTAATCTTACTCCATTTTTCTTTTTCCTTCTGAGCAAAAAACTCTTTTTTAGACAAAGATCTTTGTTTTGGATGGTGAATTTTTGAGTGATTTAAATATTTTTGATATTCTTTATCACCATTAAAATTCTTAAAAATTTTAATTAGCCATTTTAATTTTTGCATATCTTTTAAATAAAATTCTTCCCATATCAAAAAGCACTATTATTAAAAGCAGTGCAAAAAAAGCGGTTAATCCAGCTACGACATATTGATTAAAAATTAGATGATCAATAACTGCCGTTTTTTCTGGCGACAAAGTTCCTTGTAAAAATTTTTCTTTTAAATCTTTAGCTCCTGCCAAAAGCCCAATTCGAATATTGTCGGAGAATAATTTTTGCCAAGATGCACTAAGGGTAACAACGATTAACCATGCAAGGGGAAGGGCGGTGACCCAGAAATATTTGAATTTCTTTGATTTGATAATCATTGTTGTGGCAATGCAAAGCGCAATTGCTGCTAGAATTTGATTAGCAACTCCAAAAAGTGGCCACAGCATATTTACTCCGCCATTCGGATCGATCACGCCGCTGTAGAGAAAATATCCCCAAGCTGCCACTACAATTGAGCTGGTAAAAATTACTGATGGATACCAAGAAGTTCTGCCCAGTGGCTCGTAGAAATCTCCCAAAACATCTTGAAGCATAAAGCGACAAACTCTAGTTCCAGCATCTAGGGTGGTTAAAATAAATACCGCTTCAAACATAATTACGAAGTGATACCAGATAGAAAGCATTCCATCCCCAAAAGTTTTACTAAAAATTGTTGCCATTCCAATGGCTAGTGAAGGAGCTCCTCCAGTTCTGTTGAAAAGCGTTTCTTCGCCAACAACTTTAGCAAGATCTTGCATATCTTGCAGGCGCAGAGAAAAACCCCAACCATTAATGGTTTCAACGGCTTCAACGGCAGTTGTGCCAACAATTCCTGCAGGGCTGTTGATGGCAAAGAAAATTCCTGGTTCCATGATGCAGGCGGCAATTAGGGCCATTATTGCCACGAAAGATTCCAGAACCATTGAGCCGTAGCCGATCATTCTGATGTCTTTTTCTGATGAAATTAATTTTGGCGTGGTTCCAGATGCAATTAGAGCATGAAATCCAGAAATTGCACCACAAGCAATGGTAATGAACATGAAAGGGAATATTTTTCCAGCAAAAATTGGGCCATCTCCATCGATAAAGCGAGTTAAGGCAGGCATTTTAATTTCTGGATGCAGCACAATTACAGCAATTGCTAACAAGGAAATGGTGCCTAATTTTAAGAAAGTTGATAAATAGTCTCGTGGTGCAAGAAGCATCCAAACCGGAAGAACGGCAGCGATAAATCCATAGGCCATGATGGCAAAAGCTAGGTTTTTTCCGCCATGATTAAATAGGGCGTTAAGTGTTGGATTTTCATTAATCCAACCTCCAGCAAAAACAGCCAGAATTAATAGTCCGAAACCTAGAATTGAGGCCTCTAAAACGGCTCCTGGGCGCAAAAAGCGCATGTAAATTCCAATAAAGAAAGCGATGGGAATAGTTAAGAAAACGGTTGAAGTTGCCCAAGGGCTGTGCTTCATGGCGTTGACTACAACTAAGCCTAGAACCGAAATTAAAATGACCATTATTAGCATTATGCCAATTACAGCTGCTGCTGATCCAAATTTTCCAAGCTCGTCTTTTGCCATTTGGCAAAGTGTTTTTCCATTGTGGCGCACCGAGAAAAATAAAATTACCAAATCTTGTATGCAGCCACCAAGAACCGATCCAACCAATATCCAAATTAAAGATGGCAAATATCCAAATTGGGCAGCTAGGGTTGGGCCGATTAATGGACCCGGACCAGAAATGGCTGCAAAATGATGTCCAAAAACTACCCATTTATTAGTCGGCTCATAATCTCTGCCATCACGAAATTTGTGGGCAGGAGTTAATTTCATTTCTTCGATAGTGAGAACGTGAGCGCAAACAAAAGCGCTGTAAAAACGATAACCAAGTAGATATGTGCAGAGTGCGGCAGTGATTAGCCAAAGACTATTAATTGTTTCGCCTCGTAAAAATGCGATAAAGGCAAAGGAAGAAGCTCCGGCAATTGCAACCGTGACCCAAATTAAAATTTGAGCAAGAGAGATTTTTTTAATCATTTTTTATTAATGCAGTGAAGAATTTTTTCTTTTGGATATAAATTTTAGAAAAAATTAAGAGTAAATTTATCATTAAAATGGATTTTATTTTTTCTGATAAAAATATGGAATTAAAAATTTAAAAGATTATCATCCGCGACTCTTTTTAATCATCAAGAAAACTACTAAATGACCGCAAAAATTATCGATGGTAAGCAAATAGCCTCTAATTTAAAACTTAAAATTGCTA
>JBLHNE010000007.1:0-17729 GCA_047619265.1 Rickettsiales bacterium
AAAAACAATAAACTTAACTTAGTTAAAAAAATCGGATTTACTACTGCAACCATTATTGTAATTGCCAACATAATTTTATGGATTACCCTTATTTGGTTTAATGAAGATTTCCTCTCAACTAAAATCTATCACAAAATTATTATTACTAGCATTGCCGTTACAATCGTGGCTTTAATATTTAGTGGTTATACTAGCTACTTAGTAGAAGAATCAGAATTAAAAAAAGACAAATTTATTAATTAATGGCTTTCCATCATTAAAAAATAAACCAACAATGTTCATCATTATATCTCCGGCAAAATCTTTAAATTTTGAATCAAAAATTCCACCAATAAAAACCACCACGCCAGTTTTTATCAAAGAAATAAAAGAACTAATCAATAATTTCAACAAACTATCTGCTTTAGATTTGGAAAAATTAATGAAAATTAGTCCGAATTTGGCTGAACTAAATTTTTCTCGATTCCAGAATTTTTCCGAAAATTTTACGACAATAAACTCCAAACCAGCTTTATTCTTATTTGATGGAGATGTTTACAAATCTATTGATGTTGAAAATTACGATGAAAAAGATTTAGAATTTGCCCAAAATCATTTACGCATCTTGTCTGGACTTTACGGAATTTTAAGACCTCTTGATTTGATGCAAGGTTATCGACTTGAAATGGGAACTAAATCAAAAAATATTATTGGCACAAATTTACCGGAATTTTGGCAAGATAAAATCGCTGATTTTTTCAATAAAGAATTAAAAAATCAAATTGAGCCAACTATCATCAACCTTGCTTCAAGTGAATATTTCGATGCAGTTGATTTTAAAAAAATAAACGGAAAAATAATCAATATCATTTTCAAAGAAAAGAAAGGCGACTCTTACAAAATAATCGGAATTTTTGCCAAAAAGGCGCGCGGATTAATGGCAGATTTTATCATTAAGAATAAAGTAGAAAAATCAGAAGATTTAAAAGGTTTTAAAGTCGGCAATTATAGATTCCGTTCAGAATTATCCGATAACAATAATTTTCATTTCTATAGATAAATTGGGAAAACATCCTAAATCCTAGTTCCAGAATTGAATTTTCTTAAAATTAGTTAAATATTAGTCTCGCGACAGCGATATTTACTAGCCAGAAACATTATAGTCATAATTCCAACAATAATTAAAACTGCATCCGTCGATCTTTTAACTAAGACGTTATTTTTAAGATTATTCCTAGCTGAGTCTTTGATTACAATTTCATTACTACGTATTTCAGCAATTCTTTCTATTTGCAAACCAGAATCATTAGATAATAATTTTGGTTTGATATTTAAGCTCAAATAAAACACTTCAGCGCTAATTGCAAAGACGCAAATAAAAATTAAAACACGACTAAATTTTTTGCTAAATAGTTGATTTTTCCTAGGAAGATCATTTTCCGCTTCTGGCGTTTTATTGGCATTGGAAATTAAAGCTAAAATAGTGATTGAGTAAATTACGACAGCTATAATTATTTCTTTTAAGATTTGGTAATTATTAACGCTAAGAGCACAAAGTAAAATAATAAGAAGATTCATCAATATGACCGATGAAATCAAAGAGGTTTTGTTTTTAAACCAAATTACGATAGCAAAGTTGAGTAATAAAATTGCCAAAGTAATTAGAATTTCATAAACAGAAAATAGGGGCATTTCAGATATTGTTGCCATGGGATTTAAATTCTGATGTTGGAATAATTTCGAACCATTCCTACCTAAATGTTTTTATGATATTTAAAATATTATGGAAAACATTTAGGTAGGATAAGTTAAAATCATGAGGTTAAAGTAATATTTTAATCTCTGATGATTATATTTAGTCTCTTAGTAGTTCGTTAATAGAAGTTTTTGATCTAGTTTGTTCATCAACTCTTTTTACTATAATTGCTGCGTAAAGAGAAAGATCAGGATTGTTTTTATCTTGAATATTTCCAGGAACAACAACTGAATAGGCAGGAACTCGACCACGGAAAATTTCTCCAGTTGCTCTATCTATAATTTTAGTGGAAGCACCAATATAAACTCCCATTGATAATACTGAGCCTTCCTCAATAATAACTCCTTCAGCAACCTCACTTCTAGCGCCAATAAAACAATTATCTTCAATAATTACTGGGTTTGCTTGAAGCGGCTCTAAAACTCCACCAATTCCAGCTCCACCAGAAATATGACAATTCTTGCCAATTTGAGCGCAAGAACCAACTGTTGCCCAAGCATCAATCATTGACCCTTCATCAACATAAGCTCCAATATTTACAAATGAAGGCATTAAAACAACATTTTTAGCGATGTAAGAACCTTCACGAACCACAGATCCAGGAACAGCTCTAAATCCAGCCTCTCTAAACTGCTCTTCTGTCCAACCGCTGAACTTTAAAGGAACTTTATCAAAATATTGATTAACTCCTGAATTCATTACAGAATTATCGTTCAAACGAAAAGATAGTAGAATAGCTTTTTTTACCCATTCATTGACTTTCCAAGAACCTTCCTCTTTATTACAAACTCTAAGAGTTCCATGGTTTAACATTTCCAAAGTTGTTGCAACGGCGCTGCGAATGGTGCCTTCGGTCTTATTGTTGATTTCATTTCTACTTTCAAAGGCGGTCTCAATTATATGTTGTAAGCTTCCAGTCATTTTAGTTAATTTAAGTTTGTTAATAGGAAAAATCGCCTGACGATGATAAATAACTGAATCATTAAAGACAAAGTATAAATTTAATTTATAAAAAAACTTCCTCAAGGCAGTAAAATTAAGGCCTAAGAGTTTTATTAATAAATAATACATTTTAGTTGTTGACATTGGAGAAATAGTTTCTATATTTTGCCTTCTTCGTTGGCCAAGAATTTTAAATTCTGTTTCTAATTCATCTGGCTTTGATTACCTCGTTTTTTTTCTTTCAAGAATTTTTCAAAAAATACCTTGACTTAAAAATAACTTTTCACTAAAGTGAATGTCCTTCGAGTTTATGAAGGTTTGCACTTCTAGTGCAGAGTTAGTTGTTTTACATTGTGAATATTTCAATTGTTTTAAAAGCAAAATAAAGGCGATAGTGCGAAATTATCAAGCTATCTCTTTATTTATGTGGCTTTAATTTATTAAAGCCCGTCAATAAAAAGATTTAGCCAATTCGAACTCAAAATTTGAGAGTTTGATCCTGGCTCAGAACGAACGCTGGTGGTATGCTTAACACATGCAAGTCGAACGGAACTTTAGGAGCTTGCTCTTGAAGTTTAGTGGCGAACGGGTGAGGAATATATAGGAATCTACCTAACAGTAAGGAATAACCTTGGGAAACCAAAGCTAATGCCATATATTACCGATTTATCGGGAAAGATTTATCGCTGTTAGATGAGCCTGTATCAGATTAGCTTGTTGGTGGGGTAAAGGCCTACCAAGGCAATGATCTGTAGCTGGTCTGAGAGGATGATCAGCCACACTGGGACTGCGACACGGCCCAGACTCCTACGGGAGGCAGCAGTGGGGAATATTGGACAATGGGCGAAAGCCTGATCCAGCAATACCACGTGAGTGATGAAGGCCTTCGGGTTGTAAAACTCTTTTAGTAGGGAAGATAATGACTGTACCTACAGAAAAAGCACCGGCTAACTTCGTGCCAGCAGCCGCGGTAATACGAAGGGTGCTAGCGTTGTTCGGAATCATTGGGCGTAAAGAGTGCGTAGGCGGCTTTGCAAGTCAGCTGTGAAAGCCCAGGGCTCAACCTTGGAATTGCAGTTGAAACTGCTAGGCTAGAGTATGAAGAGGGATAGTGGAATTCTTAGTGTAGGGGTGAAATCCGTAGATATTAAGAGGAACACCGGTGGCGAAAGCGACTATCTATGTCATCACTGACGCTGTTGCACGAAAGCGTGGGGAGCAAACAGGATTAGATACCCTGGTAGTCCACGCAGTAAACGATGAGTGCTAGTTATCGGGTCTTTGGGATTCGGTGGCGAAGCTAACGCGTTAAGCACTCCGCCTGGGGAGTACGGCCGCAAGGCTAAAACTCAAAGGAATTGACGGGGACCCGCACAAGCAGTGGAGCATGTGGTTTAATTCGATGCTACGCGAAAAACCTTACCAGCCCTTGTATCCTAATCGTGATTTTCAGAGATGAATTTCTTCAGTTCGGCTGGATTAGTGACAGGTGTTGCATGGCTGTCGTCAGCTCGTGTCGTGAGATGTTAGGTTAAGTCCTTCAACGAGCGCAACCCTCATCCTTATTTGCCAGCGAGTTATGTCGGGAACTATAAGGAAACTGCCAACGACAAGTTGGAGGAAGGTGGGGATGATGTCAAGTCATCATGGCCCTTATGGGCTGGGCTACACACATGCTACAATGGTGGTTACAGCAGGATGCGAAGGAGTAATCTGGAGCCAATCCCTAAAAGCCATCTCAGTTCAGATTGGGGGCTGCAACTCGCCCCCATGAAGTTGGAATTGCTAGTAATCGTAGATCAGCACGCTACGGTGAATACGTTCTCGGGTCTTGTACACACTGCCCGTCAAGCCATGGAAGTTGTTTTTACCCGAATAGGGTGAGCTAACCGCAAGGAGGTAGCTCTACACGGTAAGAATAGTGACTGGGGTTAAGTCGTAACAAGGTAGCCGTAGGGGAACCTGCGGCTGGATTACCTCCTTTAAAAAATGTAATAATGTTACTTCGGTAATGTTATCATTAACAAATATGCACTATCGCCTTTACTTTGCTTTTAAATCAATTGAAATTATTTACTAAATTCCACTTCAAAGTGGAATTTAGAAAATTGACTTACCTCAATCTTTCTAAATCTCTATTAAAATCCTTATAAAAATTCCTTTTCTCAATCAAGATTTATACCTTTAAACTTGCTTTGTCCTTCTCTTTTTATCAATATATCAATCAATAATAAACTCGATGCCTTCTCAAAACGTTAACCCAAGTGCTAATCTTGGCTCTGAAACTCAAACCTTAAAATTAAGCAATAATAATATTGCCCCAAATACCGACGATAAAAGTTCGGTAAAATTAGATAACAAAAAAACTGTTGAAAATGCTATCAGTACTCCAGTTGTAGAATCTGATGCTGTGACTGATAATGAAATAACGGATGATAAAGATTCTTCAGATAAAAATTCTGATGCAGTTCTAGAATTAAAATCTCTAAAAGCTAAAACCCCAGATAAATTAATCGAAATTGCCGCTACTTATGGAGTTGATAACATTGGTGACCTTGGAAAGCAGGATATAATTTATTACATCTTGAAAGGTTTTTCTGATCAAAATTATAATAACATTATTATTGGTGAGGGTGTTTTAGAAGTTCTTCCTGATGGATTTGGTTTTTTAAGAGCAGCTGAAGCTAATTATTTCCCTGGATCTGATGATATTTATGTTTCCCCTAGTCAAATTAAAAGATTTGGTCTTAGAACGGGAGATACTGTCAAAGGTCAGGTTAGAGCTCCTAAAAAAGGCGAAAGATATTTTGCTCTTCTTCGAGTTAACGAAGTTAATTTTGGTGCTCCAGAAAAAATTCGTAATCGCGTTGTATTTGATGATTTAACGCCTTTATATCCAAATCAAAAACTAGAATTAGAAGACACTAGTGGTGTTAAGACTGATGTTAGTAATAGGGTTATTGATATGATTTCTCCGCTTGGAAAAGGTCAAAGAGCCTTAATTGTTGCTCCTCCAAGAACTGGTAAAACCTCTTTAATACAAAATATTGCGCATGGAATTGCTGCTAACCACCCTGAAATTATTTTATTGGTTCTTTTGATTGATGAACGTCCTGAAGAAGTAACTGATATGATTCGTACCGTTAAGGGAGAAGTTGTTAGTTCTACTTTTGATGAGCCAGCAACAAGGCACGTTCAACTTGCTGAAATGGTTATTGAAAAAGCTAGAAGATTAGTTGAGGCTAAAAAAGATGTAGTAATCTTGTTGGATAACTTAACTCGTTTAGCCAGAGCATATAATACTGTAATTCCTTCATCTGGAAAAGTTTTAAGTGGCGGTGTTGATTCTAATGCTCTTCAAAAACCAAAAAGATTCTTTGGTTCTGCTAGAAATATTGAAGAAGGTGGTTCATTAACTATTATTGCTACAGCGCTTGTTGATACTGGTTCAAAAATGGATGAAGTTATTTTTGAGGAATTTAAAGGAACTGGAAATGCTGAAATTATGCTTGATCGCAAAATTTCTGACAAAAGAATTTTCCCTGCAATTGATATTACTAAATCTGGAACCAGAAAAGAAGAACTCTTGGTTGATAGAGCTACTCTTGCTAAAGCTTGGATGCTGCGAAGAATTGTTAATCCAATGAATTCAATAGACGCGATGGAATTCTTACTTGGTAAAATGGAACATTCCAAAACCAATGAAGAATTCTTCAAATCAATGAATCAATAAATAAATAGTTACTAATTACTAGCAACCAATTGGTTATTTAGTTAGTAACTGGTCATTAGTAACTAATTCTTATGAATATTCTTATTACTGGAGCAACGGGTGGACTTGGATTTGCCCTTGCGGAAATTTACTCCACTTCTCAAAACATACTCTTTCTTACAGGAAGAGACCAATCTAGATTAGATCAAATAACGCAAATTTGCCAAAATAAGGGCGCAAAAGTAGTTAGTAAAATTATTGATATTAAAGATGAAGAGGATCTCAAGGCTTGGATTAATCAGCTTGGAGAAGATTATCGTTTAGATTTGGTAATTGCTAATGCTGGAATTTCGGCTGGAACTTCTGGAGGAACGGAGAGCATAAATCAAATTAAAGAAATTTTCACAACAAATATTGATGGGGTTTTAAACACAATTAACCCAGCAATTGAGTTGATGCAAAATCAATCAATCAAAGAATCATTCAAAGGTAAAATCGCTATAATTTCATCGCTGGCTGGCTTTCGTGGGCTTCCAAGCTCTCCAGCCTATTCCGCCAGTAAATCTTGCGTAAGAGTTTATGGTGAAGCGATTCGAGGATCGTTGGCACCGCTTGGAATTGCAGTTAATGTGATTTGTCCTGGTTATATAAAGACGCCAATGACCGATGTAAATGAATTTCCTATGCCATTTTTAATTAGCGCCAATAAGGCGGCGAAAATTATTAAAGATGGGATTGCAAAAAATAAATCTCGTATAGCATTTCCATTTCCACTGTATTTTGTGGTTTGGTTAGCAACTTTAATTTCCACTAAAATTACCGACCCAATTTTTGCAAAATTACCAAAAAAGAAGAGCTTAGATTAAAGAAGGGTTTACGAAATTTTGAAGCACTAGTTCCTGCTAAAATTTCGGTTTTTATCGTTGTCTGTTAGTATTCCTCGGTGCCGTTCTTAGTTTGCAACTGCGACCTTTTTTTTATTAAAATTAATAACAAAATAATCACCTAAAGTGTCAATTTCTTTGCTTTTTAGCAAACAAAAGTTGCAGTTACAAACTACGACTAGCGCTGATAGTGACTAAAAAAGGTACTCTAAGCCTCAAAATTTTAGTGGGATACTGGTATTTTGAAGTGGGAATTGTTATTAGACTGAAAAAGAATCTCCACATCCACAGCTTGATTTGGCATTTGGATTGACGATTTTAAAATAAGAACTTCCTAAATCTCTGCTAAAATCAACTACTCCGCCACTTAAAAAACCCAAAGACATATCATCGATTGCTAGGGCAATTTTATTGTTATTAGTGATTGTAAAATCGTCATCGTTAATTTTATCATCTAAGGCGAATTCATAGCGCATGCCATTACAACCTCCACCAAAAACGGTGATTCGTAGATGTTTATTTTGATTATCTGCCTTTGTCTGAAGTTCTGTAATTCTATCGCCAGCACTTGTTGATAGTTCGAGTGTTTTATTTTCCATAGAGCTTAGTTTGATTTTTATCGATTGCGACTCGGCTTAAATTTTTATCTTGTCTTCTTTTCTCAAGTTCCTCCATTACGTCGGATAGATCAACGTTGCGACTAGCTAGTAAAACCAAACTATGATAAAATAAATCTGCAGATTCAAGAATTATTTGTTTGGTGCCATTTTTGTGACCCGGTCCATCAATTGAAGCTGTTGCCAATTCAAATGCTTCTTCAACAACTTTTTTAGCGATCTTTTCAGAACCAGAATTTGCTAAAAAAGCAGTGTAAGAACTAGTCGGATCGTTGGTTTTTATTTTTTCTTGAATATCAGAAAATAATGCATCAAGAGATGCTGATAAAGTCTTTGTCATAAATTTATATTGTTTCCGATTATTTTTGATAAGAGCAATCTAGTATTAAAGATCAATAAATCAAGTACCTAAGCAGTTAAATACAATCGTAATTCTTGACAAACAAAACCCGATTATTACTATCCGCGCCTCTTTTCAACCTTAAAAATTCTATCAAAAATGACTATTCAATATACTTTTTCTATTTTAAAACCAGATGCAACCAGAAGAAACTTGACTGGAAAAATTAACTCATATCTTGAAGCTGGAAATCTTCAAATCGTAGCTTCTAAAAGAATTGGAATGACTAAAGAGATTGCAGAAAATTTTTATGCTGTTCACAAAGCACGTCCTTTCTTTAACGATCTAGTTAGCTTTATGATCTCTGGACCAGTTGTTGTTCAGGTTCTTAAAGGTGAAGATGCAGTTTTAAAAAATCGCGAAATCATGGGCGCAACTAATCCAAAAGATGCTTTAGCTGGAACCATTAGAAAAGATTTTGCTGAATCTATTGAAGCTAATTCTGTTCATGGATCTGACAGTTTGGAAAATGCTCAAATCGAAATCGCTTATTTCTTCGCTGGAAATGAGATTGCTGAGTAATCTTAAGTAGTAATCTTAGCTAGTAATTTTTCTGGCTTCCCTTGCCAAATAAAGTGAACCGCAAATCACAATTCGGCAAGGGTTTTTTTTGTCTAAATTTTTTAAGAATTTTATTGCGCCTTCCAAATCATCTTGTTTAACAACTTCCTCAACGCCACTTGCTAAAACTTTTTCTAATATTGCTTCTGCACTTTCTGGGCTTGGCTCAACATCAACTCGAACGGTGCAAATAAAATCGATTATGTCTTTAAAGGGAATAAAAAGTTCTGGCTTAGATTTTTGATTGGTAAAGCCAACGATTAAATAGTTTCTTTTAGGCTCTTCATTTGTCGAATCTTCAATAATTTTATCGGAAATCCAGTCAGATAAAACTTCAAAACCGCTTTGATTGTGAGCGCCATCAATCCATAATTCATCATTTGAATCTAATATCTTATTGGGCAGCTTTTCCAATCTTGAAGCCCAGTTAACCTCTTTTAATCCGGCGCTGATATTTTCCTTAGAAATGTTGAAATCTTTTAATAAAGAGACTGCACCAATGGCCAGAGAAGCGTTTAAATATTGGTGCCAACCCAGAAGAGATGGTTTGCTTAAATTATCAAATTTTACGCCATTAGAATTTTGAAAATTAAAAGTTTCGTCATCATTCATTTTAATTCCAAAATCGCGATTGAAAATGATTAACGGATTCTTAATTTCCTTACTTCGCGTTTCAATTGCCAGAAGCGCTGCATCGCTTTGAGGAGAAATTATGCAAGGAACTCCTTCGCGCATTATATAAGATTTTTCACAAGCAATTGAAAATAAATTATCGCCTAAGAATTCTTGATGATCTAAAGAAATGGAAGTTAAAATTGTGGCAATTTTGCGGTCAATAACATTAGTAGCGTCAACTCTTCCGCCCATTCCAGTCTCAATTATGCAGATATCTGCGGGGTTTTTGGAAAATGCCAATAATGCTGCAAGAGTTAATCCTTCAAATAAGGTTAAATTAATATCGTAGGAATTTTGATTTAATTCGTCGCAAGCAAGGCGAACTTCTTCAAGCGTTTCGTACAGATAATTGTCGTCAATTTGGTTTCCTGCAATCACAATTCTTTCGTTGCAATGATGAATATGGGGTGAGGTGTAGACATGGGCTTTGTATCCAGAGCATTTGAAAATGCTAGCTAAAAATGCCGCGGTAGAACCCTTTCCATTGGTTCCAGCAATCTGAATTACAGGTGGTAAGCAGTTTTGTGGATTCCCCAATTTTTCCAAAATGGGTAATAATTTTTCGCAAGAATCTCTGCTAATTGACTTGTGGCTAGAAATTGGAAAATGAGGAAGATAAACCATTGGCTTTGTAAATGTTTGAAATGTCGATTAATTCTTAAAATCGGTAATGGAGACTTTTAATTACAGGCTAAATTAATGGTTGATTTCAACTTCAATATCAATAAATTGCAATCCACAATTCACATCAATTTATTTTCACCCATTAATAATGAATAAATATTCTTTTTCAAATGGTCTTGTGATGGCATTTATAGCTTATTTTTCTTTTGGAGATCTTAATCAGGCTTTTGCTCAACAAAATAGCAATAACGATCGTTCTTCATCATCTCCAGTCGTAACTATTGGTGGTTTTGTAAATGCTACTGCTGGCTCCAGAACTCAGGAAGATGCATTTGGAGATGATAGATTGCTAGATGCTAAAAAAGGTGTTGCTAACACTGGTACTCATAACAGAATGACCAATAATCCAGATTTTACCAATGAGGCAGAAATTCATGTTAAGGTTGCAGGAATTAATGAATTTGGCATGAAATATGGTGCAATTGTTGAGCTTCAAGCCAATACTAGCCCTGCAGCTAGAAACGAAGGAGTTAGTGCGGATAAAGTCTATATTTTTACCGAGTCTAGAATGGGTAAAGTGGAGCTTGGTAATAATTCGGCTGTTAATCAGAAAATGAAAGTAGGTCCAGAAACTTTTGCTCGTGGTGCTGGTGGTATTAATGGTAAATATTTAGAATATATTAATTTGCCAATGCTGGCAGACAGTAGTCAGGTTAATACAGCAATTGGAGGTTGTAGTGGTGGAATACCAACTGATGGATCAGTTGCTCCGGATGGAGATTGTGCAAATATTAAGCTGCCAAGCTTTATTTTAATTCCTGGATCGCCAATTGTTCATGGAGGATATGCTAGAAGTGCTTATGATTCTTCAGATTATATTGATGGTGATTTTTCTAGATACTCAGATTCAAATGGCCCTAATTCCGGTGCAAACGATAACAATTATCGCGATGGCCAATTTGGTGATTTAGCAGATGCTAGTAAAATCAACTATTACACCCCAAGAATTTCTGGGTGGCAACTTGGCTTAACATTAACACCAGATACCGGTGCTGGCGGAACCTCGGCTACCATTTCTGGCGACAATAGCGGCGATATTAAACAGGCTATCAGCTACGGACTTAACTATTCCAGCAATGTTGGAAATCTTGGTTTTGCCGTCTCTGCAACCGGAGAAAATGGATCATATGAAGGAAATAGTTCAGGCGTTAAAAGAAATAAACTACAAGCCTATGAAGCTGGGTTTATGGCAACTTACCTAGGATTTACAGTTGGTGCTTCTTATGGAAATTGGGGAGATTCTTTACAACCAAGCACTGGAATTTATTCTTGTAATTATGATTCATCTGAAAATCTTATTGATCAAAATTGTTCGTCAAGCGATAGTGAAGAATTTTCTGATGCCACCTACTACACAGCTGGTTTAGCTTATCAATTTGGTCCTTTTGGAAGCAGTGTCACTTACTTAGAAAGTAATTTTCAAGAAAATCAATATGAAGCTCTTTCTTTTGGTATAGATTATAGAATGGCTAAAGGTTTGATGCCCTACGCAGAAGTTACAAAATATGAGTTCCAATCAAATAGACCAGAAATAAAGAATATTACTAGTACAAATCAGCTAAAAGACAATAAAGGTTATGTTGCCTTAGTTGGATTATTGTTCTCTTTCTAAAATATCTAATTTAAGTGATTTAAGTTGTTTTAATTATTCTTAATCACTTACCACTGACTGTTAAATATGAGAAGTGTTGCCGCATTAGATTCCTATCTTTTACCCATTAAGCAAATTCTTGATCAAGATGGAGTTAGCGAAGTGTCGATTAATCGCCCTGGAGAAGTTTGGGTTGAAATTAGGGGTGATATGGTGCGCCATGAAATGCCCGCCTTCGACGTTGAGCATTTAAAATCTCTCGCCCGCCTAATTGCTCAATCAACAGATCAAAGAGTTAGTGAAGAGGAACCTCTTCTTTCAGCAACTTTGCCGGCAGGATATCGTGTTCAGGTTGTTTTTCCTCCTGCTTGTGAAATTGGAACGGTTGTAATGTCTATTCGTAAACAATCAAACTTGAAATGGAGTTTGGATGATTATGAAAAAATGGGCGCTTTTAAGGTTACTTCAATTGGAGAAAGTGAAGATAAAAATAATCTAATTTTAATGAAATTATTAAAATTAGGCAGAATAAAAGATTTTCTTCAGCGCGCGGTTTTATATAAAAAAAATATTATCGTTTCTGGAGGAACTTCAACTGGTAAAACCACTTTTACTAATGCGATGATTCGCGCTATTCCTAGTCACGAAAGATTAATTACCACGGAAGATGCTAGAGAGATTGAGCTTAATAATCATCCTAATCACGTTCATTTACTATCTTCAAAAGGTGGGCAAGGAAGAGCTAAAGTTAGCACTCAAGAATTAATTGAAGCTTGCCTACGTCTTCGACCAGACAGAATTATTGTTGGTGAGCTGCGTGGATCGGAAGCTTTTAGTTTTCTTCGCGCTATTAACACCGGACATCCTGGATCAATTTCCACTCTTCATGCCGATACTCCAAAAATGGCTTTAGAGCAGCTTAAACTTATGGTTATGCAAGCTGGGCTTGGAATGTCTCCTTCGGAAATTTTAGGATACATTAAAAACGTCGTTGATATTGTGGTGCAATTAAAAAAAGGTGAAAAAGGCGTTAGATTTGTTTCGGAAATATATTTTAAATATGCAGAAGGACTTAAATCAGATTTAAAAATTGATAAGGAAATTGTTACCAATTCTAGCTCAAAATAGCTCACCAAGCTATCTCGCCACGGAATTACTTTAATTTTAGAACCCAAATGAAACCCAAAAACGCCACATTTCTATTTTTTATCCTCCAGATAATATTTCTCTTCTTTGAATTTAGTAACGAGCTGCGCGCTAATTCTCAGACTGAAGAAACTTTTCCACCCATTCAGTTGGCAAATATCTATCATTCTGGCATCGATTTAGAAAATTATCTTATTAGTGAAAAACTTGACGGAGTTAGAGTCTATTTTGATGGTCAGAATTTAATTTCTAAAAGAGGCAATATTTATAATGCACCTAAATGGTTTACTCAAAATTTCCCAAAAGAAGTTTTTGAAGGTGAATTGTGGATTGGTAAGGGAAAATTTGCAGAGGCTTCGGGCATTGTTCGCAGAAAAATTCCTGATGAAGAATGGAAAAGAATTCGATTAATGATTTTTGATTTGCCTAATCATCAGGGAACTTTTTTTGAAAGATATGAGTCCATGAAGAATTTGGTTATAAAATCTCCATCAAAATATTTACAATTAGTTGATCAATTTAAAGTTAAAGACGAAAAAGAATTAATGGATTTACTGGATGATGTTGTCAAAAATGGTGGCGAAGGATTGATGCTGCACGATCGGAATTCTTTTTATGAGGCCAAGCGCAATGATGCAATCATGAAACTCAAAAAATTTGAAGATGCGGAAGCTAAAATTTTAAAATATTTTGACGGAAAGGGAAAATATCAAGGAATGATGGGGTCGATTTTAGTTAAAAATGAAGAAGGTCGAATTTTTAAAATTGGCGGCGGATTTAGTGATCATGATCGACAAAATCCGCCAAAAATTGGCAGCATAATTACATATAAATTTTATGGAAAAACCAAGAATGGCAAACCAAGATTTGCCAGTTTTTTAAGGGTTAGAGAAGATTATGATTTTAAGGAAATCTTTAAGGAGCCTTAGGCTTTTTTAGTCCTTAATCCCTTTGCGGGATTTAGCCTATGGTGGGATGCTAGCTCCATTAAAATTTTGGTGTTAAATAAAGTTCCGAGAGCTGGTCTGGGTTTGTAACTCTGATTTTTTTTTATTAAAATTAGTAGCAAAATAATCACATAAAGTGCCAAAATCTTTGATTTTTAGCAAACAAAGGTTGCGGTTACAAACTACGACCGGCACCGAGGTTTACTAACGGCCAACGATAAACACCTAAATTTTAATGCGACAATAGTGATTTGTTACCCCTCTTCGAATCCCGTGCTCTTCGACCCTCCCGCGAGGGGAGGGTTATTAGACCGAGTATTTTTTGGTTGTGCCAAACAGTGCAAATGCAAATAATATTAATCCGATCCAGAAAATAATTTTATTACCAAATTTTCCATAAATTGTGGAGGGTAAATTTTTCATTAGCATGACATCGAGAATTCCTTTTTGGTTTAAAGGAATTAATGCGGGAACTTTTCCGATCGGATTGATGATTCCGGAAATGCCGTTATTGGCGACTCTAATGGTGGGTAATCCATATTCAATCGAGCGCATTTTGACCATATCAAAATGCTGATAAGGGCCAGAGCTTGAGCCAAACCAAGCATCGTTAGTTAGATTTAATAAAAACTCTGGCGGATTATTTCTATCAATAACATTTCCAGAAAAAATTGCTTCATAACAAACTAGTGGGCTAAAGCTTGGGGTTTCGCTGTTTAATGTAATGGTTTTAAGGCCACTTCCTTCACTAAAATTTATTGAGCCATTGGTAATTTTTGAAATGAAAGGAAGAAAATCTGAAAAAGGAATATATTCTCCAAAAGGAACCAAGTGGTTTTTATCATAATTTTCGATGATTTTCTCATCTGAATTAATGACGAAGATACTGTTCCAAAGTTTAGTTATTTCCTTGCTGTTTTCTTTAGATTCCACTTCAGATTCTGCTCTTAGGGCTCCAGTAATTATAAATCCTTTAGGAGGTGAGGCCGATGCGATTTTAGCAATTAGTCCAAAACTAGTTTTTGGGTCAATTAGGTAAGGAACTGCACTTTCTGACCAAATTACATAATTAACATCTTCAAAACCTTCTTTATGAGATAATCTTATGCTTTCTAAAAATGATTCATATTGACTTCTGGCATCCCATTTATCTGATTGTTTAATGGCAGGTTGCACTAATCTGAAGGTGGCGCTTGGTAGATATTCATCTTTAAAATTATTGATGCGGGAAATTCCAGATATTGCCATTAAAACAATCAAAACAGATATTGAAACTAGGAATGGTTTTGATTTTTTATCTAGGTAAAATTTAATTTTACGGTTTTTAATTTGCAAAAATAGGGCAGGGGAAGAATAGAAAACCACTGCAATCAGACTAAGACCTAAAACTCCAATAACTGATGCTGTTTGCGATAGAGCGGTGGAAAATAAGAAGCTGTATCCCAGTAGGTTCCAAGGAAATCCAGTAAATAAAATGCCGCGTAAATATTCGAAAAATACCCAAATTACTGCTAGGAGAATAATTTTTCTCCAATTTGAAATATTAAATTTTTTGGCAAGATAGTTAGTGGTCAGTAAAGTTAAGCCAATGTAGATGGCCAGAACAGCGGGAATTAAAAATAAGGCGAAAGGTAGGAGCCAGAAGAATTTTGAGATATCTACAAAAAGTGAAATTGAAATCCAGTAGAGGCCAAAAATGAATTGTCCGAATCCAAATAGATAGCCAATCCAGAAAGATTCTTTATTGTTTTTGCAATCTTTGCTTAGTAAAAATAGGCCGCTAAAAGCAATGATCGCTGAAGGAATAAAATAGATTGGTGCAAAAGATAGGGCTGAAAATGAACCTAATAGGAAAGATATGAAATATCGATTGTTGAGTAGAGATTTGGTTTTGTTAAACATTTGTTCAAATAAATTTTCAGTGATTTGCGAAAGGACTTGAGTATATCAAACTCTTAATTAGCATATGCCAGACATCAAGTCTGGTTGGTACAAACATAGTTCCTCAAACCCCATTTATCAAAATCTTTTTTCAAAATTATGACCAATAAAATTACTCCAATTACAATTGCATTTGGCGACGGCATTGGCCCTGAAATTATGAACGCCACTCTCCACATTTTGAAAGAATCACAAGCGAGACTTAGTTTTAATATTATTGAAGTTGGTAAGAATATTTATGAAAAAGGCTTTAATTCTGGCCTAATGCCTTCAGCTTGGGAGGAGTTGAATAATACTAAAATTCTTTTTAAAGCCCCAATCACCACTCCACAAGGCGGCGGTTATAAAAGTTTGAATGTGACTATTCGTAAAAAACTTGGGCTTTATGCCAATGTTCGCCCAGTTGCATCTTTTGCCCCTTTTGTGGCAACGCAGCATCCAAAAATGAATATGGTAATTATTCGTGAAAATGAAGAAGATTTATACACCGGAATTGAACATCGCCAAACTGTTCAATCATATCAATGTTTAAAAATCATCACTAGAGAAGGCTCGGAGAAAATTATTCGCTACGCTTTTGAATATGCGGTTAAAAATAATCGTAAAAAAGTTAGCTGTTTTTCCAAAGACAATATTATGAAATTAACTGATGGAATGTTCCATGAAGTGTTTAATTTGGTAGCTAAAGAATATCCTCAAATTGAATCTGATCATCACATTATCGATATTGCAACTGCAAAAGTTGCGGCAAAGCCAGAAATGTTTGATGTGATTGTGACCTTAAATTTATATGGCGACATTATTTCTGATGTGGCTGCTGAAATTTCTGGATCGGTTGGCCTTGCTGGATCTTCCAATATTGGCAAAGAATTCGCTATGTTTGAGGCAATTCATGGATCGGCGCCAGATATTGCCGATAAAAATATTGCCAATCCCACTGGTTTAATTTCGGCATCAATCATGATGTTAACTCATCTTGGTCAAGCAGATATTGCTAATAAAATTCAAAATGCTTTGTTTAAAACTATTGAAGATGGTTTGCACACGGCAGATATTTACAATGAAAAAACCAGCAAAAAAAAATTAGGAACCAAAGAATTTGCTGATGCGGTGATTGCTAATCTTGAAAGCGAGCCAAAATTACTTCCCATCGCCGATTACAAAAATGTGGAAATTGCTCAAGAAAAAGCAAATAAATCGCAAATCACTTCTCCAGATATTAAAAAATCTCTCATTGGGATGGATTTATTTATTGATTGGCAAGATGAGTTTGATGCTTTAATTGCGCTAATTAACAAAATGGAAAGCGAAAAATTTGAAGTCAAAATGATTACCGCTAAAGGTTTGGTAATGTGGCCACAAATCGATAAGCATAATCAGCCATTCTATCCGAAAGGGCAAACTATTCTGCGCTTTATTGGTAAGGGAATTACTGGCAAGAATAGTAGCGACATTATTAATGCTGACAAAATAGTAAGCCATCAAGATTTGATTGGAGTTCTACAAATGCTTGCTGATCATCAAGTTGATTTTATCAAATATGAAGGTTTGTATTTATTCGACGGCAAACCCGGATATTCTGCAGGTCAAGGCGAATAAAAATATTTAACAGTTTTTGAAATACATTATTTTTTAAATCTTACCCCTAGCTCAAAATGGCAAGAAAATACGATCAACTTCTGGTAAATATTTTTGATAATATTGAAAAGTCTCTTACTAGTGTCAATTTCTATTGGCAGTTATTCGCAGTTCTAATTTGCTTATCCTCTTCTTTGCTGGCTTACAAATTAGTTAGAAAAACATATGCACCAAGCTCTGAGGATAAAAAATCTAATATTCTTTATAGTTATTTCTCAAGTTCTCTTTTGCCTATTTTTGCGATGATTATTTTATC